>JACWAG010000424.1 GCA_014874425.1 Syntrophaceae bacterium
GAAATGGGGCAGGGGACATGGACAGGCCTTGCCATGGTAGTCGCCGATCAACTGGACATGGAATGGAAAGACATACGTGTTGAAGCCTCGCCAGTCAGAGACGAATACAAGGACCCAATTTTCGGAATGCAACTCACGGGCGGTAGCACTGGTATCAGAAACATGTATGACACTATGAGCAAGGCGGGCGCGGCTGCCCGTGAAATGTTGATTACAGCGGCTGCTTCCGAATGGAAAGTCCCCGCCGGGGAATGTGTCGCCAACAAAGGCGCCGTGACTCATCCCAAAACCGGACAGGCCTTAAGTTATGGCCGGCTCTGCGCACGGGCGGCCAATGTTCCAGTACCTCAGGACCCTCCTTTAAAGCCGCGCGAGCAGTTTCAGTTCATTGGTAAAACCATGCCTCGACTGGATATGTTTGACAAAGTCAACGGGAAACCTGTCTTTGGCATGGACGTTTTTCTTCCTGGTATGCTCTGTTCCTCTATTGAAAAGCCATCAGCCTATGGAGCCAAACTGTTGTCCTTTGATAAACAGGCGGCCGAAAAGATACCAGGGGTGCAAAAAGTGTTCACTGTCCTGGACGGGATAGCTGTTGTCGCCAATACCACTGAAGCGGCATGGAAGGGACGCAAGGCCCTTAACGCAAAATGGGCCCCCGGTTCCATGCCGGATCTGGATGACACCTCTTTGCAACGAATTTTCCTGGACCACATGCGCAAGAAAGGACTTGCGGCCAAAAACATTGGTGACACTCAAGAGGCGCTAAAAAAGGCGACCACCCGAATGGTGTCCGTGTACTCTATACCATACGTCGCCCATGCGGCATTTGAGCCGCAAAACTGCACTGCGGATGTACGGGCTGACTCTTGTGAAATTTGGTGTCCTACCCAGTCCCAAACCGGTGTTCTTAATGTGGCGATGAAAGAGACTGGGTTGCCTGCCGATAAGATTATTATCCACACTACGATGTTAGGGGGTGGATTTGGAGGCAAAGTCGAGGTCAAAGTGGCTCAGGAAGCTTTGGCGATCTCCAAGACTGTAGGCAAACCGGTAAAACATATTTGGTCGAGAGAAGAAGATTTCCACAATGATTGTTTCCGTCCGGGCAGTCTGCACATGATCGAGGGCGGTCTGGACGGGCAGGGCGGTCTGATCGCCTGGCGACACAAGGTAGTCGTCTCCCCCATAATGGAGCGCCTTATGCCCGCTCTGGTCAAGGACGGAATTGATCCCACGGCGGTAGATGGCATCTCAAACATGGATTATGCGTTGCCAAACCTTTATGTGGAATATGTGAAGCTTGATTTGCCGATCCCAGCGGGTTTCTGGCGATCTGTGGGGAATTCAAGCAACACCTTTGCTGTAGAAAGTTTCATTGACGAGATGGCCCATGCCGCCGGCAAGGACCCTCTGGAATTCCGTCTAGGTATGCTCAAGGAAAACCCCAGAGCAGCAGGGGTCCTGAAAAAGGTCGCTGATTCTGGAGGATGGAGCAAGGCTTCGCCTGAAGGGATTGGGCGGGGTATAGCGGTACGTTTCTGTTATGGTAGTTACGTCGCTCAAATGGCCGAAGTTTCAGTTGACAGGAAAAGTGGCGTAATAAAAGTCCATAGAATGGTTGCCGCTATTGATCCTGGACAGGTCGTCAATCCTGACAGTGTTCTGGCTCAAATTGAAGGGGCTACGATCATGGCCGTTTCCGTGGCGCTCAAGGAAAGAATATCCTTCAAGAATGGCGGTGTGGCGACATCCAGTTTTAGTGATTATCCAATACTGACAATGTCCGAAATTCCGAAGATTGAAGGGCATATTATTACCAACAATGATAAAATAGGTGGAGTAGGGGAGCCGTTTGTCCCACCCGTAGCCCCTGCTATAGCAAATGCAGTATTTGCAGCGACTGGTATCCGGCTCAGATCACTTCCTCTGACGGCGGACAAAGTGAGAAGCGCTTTCAAAACAAAGGCATAGCAACATATATCCCGTCACTGGCGCATGGCCAAAGGTGGCTATACCGGTGACGGGAACTTCCTTAAGCTATGTGGAAAATCAACGGGCGAGGGATCTCTGGAATCGCCAGTTCGCATTTAGTTATCCATGGCTTTGGCTACAAGTTCCACGGGGTGGACAACACGGATAAGGTCTGTCTCGAGATTACCAAATATTTGCATACGGCATCCAGGACACCCGGACGCTACGATATCAGCCCCTGTTTGTAATATGGCGTCTGTCTTTTTCTTAGTAATCCCTGACGCTATTTCAGGATGCTCCCACTGAAAGGTTCCACCTCCTCCACAGCAAGAGTCAGCGCCTTCCATTTCAACAAATTCCAGTTCCGGGATCATTTTCAGCAGATTGCGGGGACCTTCCCTGACTGCTTGACTTCTCGCCAGATGGCACGGATCGTGATATGTGACTCGACCCGGGATAGGACCGAGCATTTTTTTAAGATCGAAACGCTGCAGAAATTGAGAGATGTCCAGCGTCTTGGCCGCGATAGCTCTGGCCGCATCTGTGTTTGCACCCATTTCTTCGAGAATATTCGTATATTCCTTTTTAAGGGCGGCTCCACATGTTGCGCAGTCTACAACAATCGCGTCAACATTTTGGGCGTTAAGTATTTCAATGTTGTGAAGGATGTTCTTAATGGCCATACTCCTTGCGCCAGACAGAAAAATAGGTAGGCCGCAACACATCTGGTCTCTTGGAATGATAACCTCAACGCCTAATCGGTTTAGAATTGAGATCACCGATGAGCCAACGTTTTCAAAAAAATAATTGGTAGCGCAACCTGTGAAATATAGCACCCGTCCGGAGACAGGCCCATCCGGTGAAACCGTTTCAGGATACTGATCTATCAAAGAAACACGGTTAATTTTAGGAATTCTTGCATAAGGTATAGTCCCGAACTTACGATCCTTGATCATGCTTGAAGCAAGCACTGGCTCCAGTAAACGCCCTCCAATCATTGCGAATGAAAGCAAACGCGAGCTGCGAAGGAATTGAAAGGCCATTCTTTTTTGCCACTTCAGTCCGAATTTTTCTTCCAGTTCCGCTCTCATCGCCTTCATGAGCCGGTCAATTTTTAAGCCACTGGGACAGTTGACGCTACAGTTCTCACAGAGTAAACAGGTAAAAATAAGATCTAGAAAATGATCCGACGGCTCAAGTTTTCCTTCAATCACCTGTTTGATTAACTGAACTTTACCTCGCGGAGACGCTCCTTCAAAATAAAGCTGTTTGTACACTGGACAGGCGTTCATACACAGTCCACATTTAATACATTTGTAGACTTCTTCCCTTAATGAATCGGAAATCATGATTTATAGGCCTCGAGGAAACTGCCGGGGTTGAGAATGCCATGCGGATCAAAAAGCCTTTTGATCCCGATCATAAGCCTCAGGCTACCTTCAGAAAGCTGCTTGGGCAAATACTTCGACTTGGTAATCCCGATACCGTGTTCACCTGACAGTGTCCCACCAACTGAAAGAGCGTAATCGACAATTTCATCCATTGATTTCTCTACCCTGGCCATCTCTTCACGGTCCCGCTGGTCACACAATATGAGAGGATGAAGGTTTCCATCGCCGGCGTGAGCGAGAACACCTATTGTGACATTGTTAGACTTACCTATTTCGATAACTTTCTTTATAGCTGACGTGAGAAAACTAACCGGTACTGTCGCATCTTCAATCAGACAGTTGGGGCGCATCCTCGCTACTGCTCCGAAAGCGGACCGACGAGCGGCCCATATCTGTTCATTCCCTGTTTCAGAATCTGATACCCGAACTTCCCTTGCTCCCTGATTCTTGCAGAAACCTGCCACGGTTGCAGCCTGCCTTTCTACGGTATCCGGGTCTCCATCGACATCCATGAGCAGTATAGCTTCTGCGTCCAGAGGTAATCCGAGGTGTGAGAAATCTTCGATAGCCTTGATTACGGTTCTGTCCATGAGTTCCAGGCAGGCGGGCACAATCCCGGCCTCTATAATCCTGGAAACGGTGGTCCCCGCATCGTCGATTCTGTCGTATATAGCCTGAAGAGTCCGCTTGGTGCGAGGCTTGGGCAGCAGACGAACAGTTATCCTGGTTACCACGGCCAGTGTACCTTCCGAACCACATATCAGTCTGGTAAGGTCGTATCCGGTAACGTCTTTGGTGGTAATGGCGCCGGTATTCATTATCTCTCCCGAAGGAAGAACTATTTCCAGTCCCAGAAGGTAGTCTCGTGTCACCCCGTACTTCACTCCTCGCATACCTCCAGCGTTCATCGCAACAGCCCCGCCCATTGTGGCAACCAGGGCGCTTCCAGGATCAGGAGGATAGAATAGGTTGTGTCTTTCAACATTCTTCTGAAGTTCTGCGATGACTACACCTGGTTCGACCACGGCATAGCGATTTGCCAGGTTGATTTCTATGACACGATTCATCATTGTGAAACACAGCACAACTCCGCCATGTTTTGCTAAAGCCTCAGCTCCCAAGCCAGAACCGGCCCCTCGCGGAATGACAAAGACGCTATTGGCCGAAGCGATCTTCATGATCTCGGAAACTTCCATACTGGATTTTGGGAAAAGGACCGCGTCCGGCGTGAATTCATGGGGACATGCGTCATATGCGTAACAGAGAAGGTCTTCCTTAGCCGTCTTACAACGCTCTGGTCCCAAAATGGAAAAGAATTTATTAAGGACTTCCTGCCTCAACA
>JACWAG010000425.1 GCA_014874425.1 Syntrophaceae bacterium
ATCGTGGGCAGGATTACGTCAGTCAGACCCCACCTTTCGGAGTATGAGATTTCGGAACGACTTAAATTGACCACCGGCAGAGCGCATCGCAGATGGCTGGTGATCTGGAATGCGCTTGTTGATCCTCGAACCGCAAGTCAGATCGCTCGGCACACAGGAGTGTCAGTATCTACGGTGCATAACGTCGTTTCCATTTACAACAGGAACGGTCCAGGAGCGTTGGAGGCGTCCAGGGAGAGCAAACGACGCCGCTGTTATTTGAGTAAGACAGAAGAGGCGGAATTCCTTGCGACGTTTATTGATCGGGCCGGCGCAGGTCAGATCTGCGTAGCGGGTCGAATAAAACAAGCATTGGAAGATTATTTGGGTCATGGAGTTCATCACTCCACTGTTTACAGGATGCTTGATAGAAACGGTTGGCGGAAGGTAACGCCTCGTCCGGTTCATCCACAATCCAGGGAGCAGGTCCAGGAGGACTTTAAAAAAACTTCTCCAAATTGGTAGCTGAGGTTGTGGAGGAAAGGGACCCGACTGATACCAGACCAGTTGTGGTCATGACTCAAGACGAGGGAAGATTTGGTAGGATAAGTGATCTTCGGGCCTGCTGGGCCCCAAGGGGTATCAGGCCAAAGGTCGCCAAACAAGTTATAAGGACATTCGTTTACGTCTATGCGGCAGTGTGTATGGCCCTCGGGAAAATGACATCCCTGATACTTCCCTATGCAAATACGGAAATGATGACTTTATTCCTGGAAGAAGTATCGAGAGACTTCAAGGACTATTTCGTCATCATGTTGGTAGACGGCGCTGGTTGGCATAGATCAGGCGCTCTCAAAATCCCTGAGAACATAAGGCTTATATATCAACCTTCACACAGCCCTGAGCTGAATCCGGTGGAGCATGTTTGGGACGAATTGAGGGAAAAGCATCTTCCAAACAAAGCCTTTCGATCTATTGACGCAGTAGAGCGGGCCATTTGCGAGGGATTGAGCAAGTTACAACAAGACCCGGAAAGACTTCGCTCAATGACCGACTTCGAATATCTGAAAGTCCTAAATTAAATAGCGAAATGGTATAAGATAAGGAAAAAGGGTCATCGAACGTAGTGCTTGTGGATCAGCTTCGATTCTTCTTAGACCGTCGCATAATGCCTGTTCTACTTGATCCAACGAACCAAAAGCTTCGTTGTGGAATTCGTTTTCACGTAGATCCTCCCACAAGTGCTCTGATGGATTGAGTTCGGGACTGTGAGCTGGCTGAGGATGCAAGCGTATATTCTCAGGGATTTTAAGATTCTTGGAATTGTGCCAGCCTGCTTGATCCACTTGCATGATGACAAAGAACTCACTGAAATCACGAGACACTTCTTCAAGGAAAATATTCATCATCTCAGTATTGGCCCAGGGAAGTATCAGAGCGGTCATCTTCTCCAGAGCAGGACACACTGCAGCGTAAACATAGAGATATTCCCGAATTATTTGTTGGGGAGCCTCGGGTCGTATCCCTTTCGGAGCCCAACAACTCTGTAGTTCACTGATTCGACCAAATCGGCCCTCATCCTGGGGAACATACGCCATTTGCCTTTTATCCTGCGGATCACGATCTGCAAGGATCTCCTCTATCTTCTCCGGGAGTTTTTTTTAAAATCCTCCTGGGCCTCTTTCCTGGAATCTACATGAAAAGGCCGAGGAACCACTTTACGCCATCCGTTGCGGTCCAAGAGCCGATAGATGATTGAGTGATGCAGTGGACGCCCGACTCTTTCTTCTAGAACCTTCCCAATTTGAGTTCCCACAACGATCTGACCTTTCCGAGCCAAATCAACAAATGGAGCTATGAATTCGGCCTCCTCTTCACGAGTCAAATGAGAATTTCGTCGGCCCCCACGTCCAACACCCTCCACGACTGGAGGACCGAACCGATTGTAGTTGGATATCAGATTATGAACGGTTCCCTTTCCAACCCCAACATGCAGAGCAATTTCTCTGGCTGGTTTCGGATCAACCGTAGCATGCAATATTACCAGCCACTTCTGAGAGATCCAAGCTGTCCTTGCCCTTCGGATTCTCTCTCTAATTTCATCCTCCGGAAGATGTCCGACCGCCTTTGTTAGCCTTCCTATGGTCCCCTCCAAATAGATAGAGGAACTTCATATCATATTAGACCTGTGAACGCGAGACGGTATTACACGCCAAGATTGGGCGCTTAGCTATGGAGAATGATTTTTTATCCATTGCGCTCGGGGGTCGCATCGGTGCTGTATGTTTATCGCGCTACCGTCTGTTTGGGCGGCCTCGCAATGCCTTGTTGGCGGCGCTCACATCTGAGTGAAGGAAAGTGTTTTCCGATAACGTCGCTGAAGGAATTTCTCTGCTTTTGAATGTTTTCACTATTGACGTGAAACAATTACTATTTCAAGGGAGGCGCAGACATGACAAAGGCTGAACTTGTGGATAAACTTACTGAGAAGGGCAAGATAACAAAGAAGCTGGCTACTGAAGCCATAGAACTGGTTTTTTCAACAATTGGGGAATCTCTGGTCAACGGTGAAGAAATCTCAGTGCCTGGTTTTGGCAAATTCTCTATTGTCGTTAGAAAGGCTCGAACAGGTTTGAATCCTCAGAACAAACAGAAAATCAACATTCCGGAGACCAAAGCTGCAAAGTTTAGCGCCTCAAAGAGCCTCAAAGAATCGATAAAGTAAAACCGATCTTTTGATGTCTGATATTTTTCAACACGATTTTATGACATGCTACAAGAATTAGGCCCTTATGATGAGTCAAGTTTTCTTCCCGTAGGACTTGTGTTCCAAATTATAACCCCTGTCTCTGATTTCGATCCTGTCTCCACGTTTGGTCCATGTTTCTACGAAGTTTCCACTTTCATCACG
>JACWAG010000426.1 GCA_014874425.1 Syntrophaceae bacterium
CGGAAAGGCTTGCCCAACATCTCAAGAATGGATACGAGGTAAAATTCTTGACGGAATTCAAGCAGGCAGATCTGGTCGGGACCCTTTGGAAGATTGAATATAGAGATGGGTTCGACGACGCCCTTGTAAAGATATTCATGGAAAATGGTAAGATATCAGGATTCTGGTTTCAATGATTTAATGAATCCAAAAAACTTCTCATGATCGACTCGGCAATCCTGAGTTCTCTAAGATCAATTCCGACCCTGAACCCCAGTCGTTCCGCCAGTTCAACTACCTTATCTGTCGCCACATTGCCGGCGGCCCCAGGAATAAATGGACAACCGCCAATCCCCCCCACTGAAGAATCAAATTTTCTAATACCGGATTCGAGTCCCGCCTCGAGATTGAGCAGGCCGCAACCATGAGTATCGTGCAAGTGTAGTCCGATCATTTCCAATGGCGCTAGCTTATCGACCAGCGAGATTAATGATTTTACATCTTGGGGTTTAGCCATTCCTGTGGTGTCAGCGAAACCAATTTCGGTTGCGCCTGCGTCCAGTAATCTTGAGGCCATAGCACATACGTTGTCCTGAGAAATAGATCCCTCATAATAGCAGCCAAATGCGCACATGATTCCGCCTGTTATTCCCATTCCAGCCTGTCTTGCTTGACGAACCATTCTAACTGCGTTGTCTAAAGCCCTTTTCCTCTCAATGTGAGAGTTCTTAAGGCTATGTGTCTCAGAAGCTGACACATAAATTTCAATGTGGTCCAGTTTTAGTTTAATCGCTGTTTCCATTCCCCTTTCGTTTAAAACCAGGACCGTGTAGCGCACATTATGGTTGTTATGGTCGAGACCGAGCCAAACGCTATCAGAATCAGCCATCTGCAGGACAAGACGAGGGTTAACAAAAGCCCCAACCTGTATTCGACGCAATCCTGCCTTTGTAAGAGCATCTATAATCTGAATTCTCTGAGACACCGAAAGAACCCTAGGTTCGTTTTGAAGTCCGTCCCTTGTAGAAACTTCCTGGAGCAAAATGTCGGTGTCATCAAAATGTGCCACAAAACACCAGTTTAATCTCTGTTGGCGCTTCGAAATTCAACTACTATCGTTTGCTAGCCGATCAGCCTGACATGGCTTCTCAAGATGTTTCAAGCTTAAATTTAACATAAATTGAGTCATTTCTTAATAAAATGACCTTAGATCTGATATAAGAATAGCAACTAAAAACAAAAATGTCTTTAGTTGCTTGATTAGAACGACTTAGCGGCGGACGAGGAGTCTGTTGGAACTTTAACAACCTTGACATGTCTTTTCGTAACATGTAAATAGCCTGTTTCCGGCAGGTACGTCGCGATGAGGAGTACCTGCCAGATTGTTTCAGGAGGAAACCATGGATATAGTGGCTAATATTCCGGCGCCTGATGAATGTGTGTCAAAAATATTCAATTGTACTGGACAAAAATATGAGCCGGAAATAGCATCAGCGACTTGGATCAAAATTTTACAGCATAAATGGTTTCTGTCGGAGAAATTGGGCAGGGATGCTGGAATAAAGGTAGCATGTCTTGATTATATCGAAAACATCGATGTGATCAATGATAAACAGATAGACGAAGACAAAGTGAACACCTTGAGAGAATTGGGCGCTCAGTTGGTTGACAGGTCGATTTGGGACACCATTGCGGACTCTCAGCCTCCAAAGCAAATAGTAGAAAAGAGGGTTGTTTTACCGCTCACCAAAGTGGATCTTGCCGAAAAACATGGAGTTATTCCTCCTAAGACGATAATTTTTTTCGGACCTCCTGGAACCGGGAAAACGCATTTTGTCAAAGCTATGGCGGGGGTTTTAGACTGGTGGTTTATCGAGGTCAGTCCCAGTGATCTTATGGCTGATGGCCAAGACCGTTTAGGGAAGAACCTGAAACATCTCATGGAAACTGCCGGTCGTCTTGAGGACGCAGTGATTTTCGTCGATGAGTTTGAAGAAATTGCCGGCAACCGTGACCGAGCTTCCCGGATAGACAAATCTATAACAAACGAGTTCCTTAAGCAGGTACCCCTTTTCAAAAGACAGCCTGGTAAGAGATTACTGGTTTGCGCTACCAATTATATACGTCAGCTTGATGCGGCGTTGCTGAGACCCGGCAGGTTCGACCTTATTATACCAGTCGGTGGACTTGACGCCGAGGGACAGAGAACGATTTTTGAACATTATCTCTCTAAAACTAACGCAGGTGAAGTGGATGTAGAGAAACTTGTTTCTTTGATGCCTTTGTTCACCCCTGCTGATATCGAGTACCTTTTTCAGAAGGTGACCCAAAAAGCTTTTGAAAGAGAATTACAGGCGGGAACAGATTACCGCCTCAATACGGAAATCTTTCTGGAGGCCCTCCTTGAGATCAAGCCGTCACTGACGGAGGAAATTTCGGCGATGTTTGAAAAGGATTGTAGAAACTTCACCAGATGTTAAAGTTTGAACGGTCAAAACATTCCGTATATCTTGTACTTCTGCCTACCAGTACGCTTTGCCTCATAGAGAGCAATGTCGGCTCGTTCAATGAGTTGCCTGGCTCCGTCAGCGTCGTGCGGAAAACAGGCTACTCCTATTGAAACAGAGAGTCCTTCTGTTTCAGATATTTTGGGGATGTCTTTCGCCATGTTCCCTATTTCGTTCATTAAACGATCACACAGAGTAGAAGCCATCTCCTTGGCTGTTTCAGGGAAGATTATGGCAAACTCTTCCCCACCATACCTTGTGACAATGTCGTATCCTCTGCATGTCGATCTAAAGACAGCGCCAAGTTTCGATAGGACTTCGTCTCCCATCTGGTGCCCAAAAGTGTCGTTAAAATTCTTGAAGTGATCGACATCTATCATAAGGAGACAGAATGGAGTTTGGCGCCTGGAAGACTTTATTATTTCCAGTTTCAGAGTCTCATCGAAAAAACGTCGATTATAAACCCCTGTCAAAGCGTCTTCATAGGACATCTCCAGATAACGTTCGCGCTCTTTTGCTAATTTCTTGAGTTCAATATGACGAATGGTCTTGATTAAAGCGACCTGGATTTGCTCTACGCTAAAAGGCTTGATCAGATAGTCCACCGCCCCGGCGTTTATGCAGTCCAGCGCATTCTCAATGGAACCATAACCTGTGATCACGATGACTTCCGTATCGTCATTCAAGTTCTTGATACGCTTAAGTAAGGTTAACCCGTCCATATCAGGCATTTTCAGATCGGTTACTACCAGGTCATATTCTTTCCTGACGACACGTTCCAGCGCATCATAAGGGTGGCTGCTCCAATCTACATCATGTCCCAGACGCTGAACGCAACCTAGCATAAATTCTCCGACTTCCGGATCGTCATCCACGATCAGCACGGAGTAAACAGTTTTGCTATTTTCTTCTACTACCGGAATTCCCAATTTTGACCTCCAGAAAATGAGGATAAAAATGCTTTCTGTGTTTATGAATCGAAATTCCGAGTCAATGTGCTGACAACATTGTTTAAATCGGTCAATTTGGAATGTAGCGACGCCGGGAGACGTCCCATATGAGACTCTCTCCGGCGCTAATATCAAAAAGAGGCTGGGATTAGAAAGTTTATTTGCTCACGATGATAATTCATATTCCACCTATAAGAAAGCGGAAACGTACCATCAATAATTCACAAACAACCAATGACCGGTCACGTTCCCATCTGCCAGGAATTTAGATATTGTTCCTGCTCCGGGGTTAGTGTGTCAATCCTGATACCCATGGATTCAAGTTTGAGTTTAGCTATTTCATTATCTACATGGTCAGGTAGTTTGTGGACCTTCTTGGAAAGAGTTGCTCCATTTTTGACCAGAAATTCTGAAGCCAGCGCCTGGTTGGCAAAACTCATATCCATGACGCTGGAGGGGTGGCCCTCCGCTGCGGCGAGGTTAATAAGGCGTCCTTCTCCGAGGAGAGTGATGCGCCTACCGTCAGGCATAGTGAATTCTTCAACAAAGTCCCTGATTATTCTTCTGGAAACAGCCAGCTTTTCGAGAGACTCGATGTCAATTTCAACATTGAAGTGGCCGGAATTTGAAACAATAGCGCCATCTTTCATGAGTTCGAAGTGCTCTTTTCGAATTACACTTCGGTCTCCGGTGACAGTGCAGAAGAAATCCCCTACCGGCGCAGCCTGCGCCATCGGCATTACAGAGTAACCATCCATGGCCGCTTCCAGCGCTCTCAATGGGTCGACTTCCGTGATGATTACTCTTGCTCCCATACCAGACGCTCTTGACGCCAGCCCTCTACCACACCAACCGTAACCGCTTACTACAAACCAGGAACCAGCTAACAGACGGTTGGTAGCGCGAAGAATGCCGTCGATAGTACTCTGTCCCGTTCCGTAACGGTTATCGAAGAAATGCTTGGTATTGGAATCGTTAACCGCAATGACAGGGAACAACAACACGTTGCTATCCGCCATGCTTTTGAGCCGAATAACACCGGTGGTCGTCTCTTCTGTACCACCGATTATATTCTTAACGAGGTCTTGTCTCTTTGAATGAATGGAGCTAACAAGATCAGCTCCATCATCCATTGAGATGTTCGGTTTTACGTCCAGGCAGGCGTTAATATGTTTGTAATAGGTTTCCGTATCTTCGCCCTTTATCGAGAACACATTAAAGCCTTCGGAAACAAGCGCCGCAGCGACATCATCCTGTGTTGAAAGAGGATTGGAAGCGCAAAGATAGACTTTAGCTCCACCAGCGCTGAGTGTGCGCACAAGAGACGCGGTCTCTGTAGTGACGTGCAGACACGCTGCCAGAACGATTCCAGAGAGAGGTTTTTCTTTGCTGAATCGTTCGCGTATCATCCGGAGGACCGGCATACTGCGCTCCGCCCATTCTATTCTGAGTTTTCCCGCGGCAGCGAGTGTGATGTCCTTAATGTCGTGATCCATAAAAACTCCTTGTATTATAAGAATGTCGACAATTTTCTTGATCGTCTTACGACTATTGATCCCACTAGATTCCGGCCAATTTTCGTAATTCTTCCGCTCTGTCGGTAGATTCCCAGGTGAAATCCGGATCATCTCTTCCGAAATGCCCATTAGCGGCGGTCTTGTGATAGATTGGTCTCAAGAGCTTGAGATATTCAATTATGGCTGCAGGTTTAAAGCTAAATGTCTGGGTAACCACGCTAGTCAGTTTCCCGTCATCAATTTTTCCTGTGCCGTAGGTGTTAACCATGAGAGAAACCGGTTCAGGATAACCGATACAATAAGCCACCTGAACAAGACATTTGGAGGCTATGCCCGCTGCAACTATACTTTTCGCAACGTGCCTCGCCATGTAGGAAGCTGATCTATCCACTTTGGAGGGATCTTTTCCTGAGAATGCGCCACCACCATGAGCGCCGTAACCACCGTAGGTATCAACGATAATTTTCCGGCCCGTCAATCCGCAGTCGCCCATCGGGCCTCCGACAACGAAACGACCAGTAGCGTTTATGAGATACTTTGTGTCCTTTGTTAGCATTTTGGCGGGGATCACCTTTTTAATTACTTCTTCAATAATTCCTTCCCTGATGGTGTCATATAAAACATCAGAGGAGTGCTGAGAGGCAATTACGACGGTTTCCACTCTGACAGGCTTGTCTCCCTCATATCGGACGGTGACCTGAGATTTTCCATCAGGCCTGAGGAAGCCTAAAATGCCTGATTTTCTAACTTCAGTGAGCCTGGCTGTCAATTTGTGAGCGTAACTAATTGCCATTGGCATCAATTCGGGTGTTTCATCGCAGGCGAAACCGAACATGAGACCCTGGTCTCCGGCGCCTTGCTCCTTGAATAGGCCTTCACCAGCTGTCACGCCCATCGAGATATCAGGGGACTGTTTGTCAAGAGTTACCATGACCGCGCAAGTATTACTGTCGAAACCCATTTCCGCGTCGTCATAGCCGATGGAAGAGATCGTTTTACGTACAACGTGAGGAATGTCGACTATGGCCTTTGTTGTGATTTCGCCCGCCACCAAAGCGACGCCGGTAGTAACTAGAGTCTCGCACGCCACTCGAGAGCGAGGATCCTGCTCTAACATGGAGTCAAGAACCGCGTCGGAAATTTTATCTGCGATTTTATCTGGGTGACCTTCCGTGACGGATTCGGAAGAAAATGAATAGCCTTGGACCCCCATCGCGAGCCCTCCTTTCGGAACGGAGTAAATTATGTTACATAAACGAATTATTTAAACATATATGAACAAACGGGTCAATATTTAATTAAAAAAGTAACACTGAAGGCACATTAGCGTATATGCTCTATGTAAGCCATCTCACAAAATGATTTCACTCAGCGCTACAAATAGTATAAACCCCCAAGCGTAAAAATCTCTGTATGAAAACACCAGCGGATTGTATTCTGTTCTCTCTTCACCTGGCCTAAATCCCCTTGTGGCCATTGCAGTAGAAAGTTCCTCAGACTTCCGAAACGCGAGTAGCATTGAAGGAACGATTAACGACATCAGCCTGCGAATTCGAATTGAAAGCGTTCCTGACATCAGATCTATGCCTCTTGACTCCTGGGCTTCAATTAGCCTCAGCCACTCCTCCTGGAGCATCGGGACAAAACGTAAGGCTAGGAATAGCACTAAAGCAGCGTCATCAACCGGGGTTCCAATCATCTTTAAAGGACTCATGAAAAATTGAAGTCCCTTGACTATCTTCAAAGGCAAAGTCGTAAAAGTCAATGACAGCGAAAATATTACAGCCAGAACGATCCTTGCTGTCAAGAAAACGGAGTTAATCAGTCCATCGTAGCTGAACGGTGTCACGAAACCATGAATCTGTATTGGCAAGCCATCTCTGTTTAATGCAAAATTGAGAATCAGTGTGAACAGGAGCATCAGCCGGAATTTTCGTAAACCGTCGATCCAGACGCGCCATCCGAGTCCGGAGAGTAAGAGCGCCAGAACAGCCGCCAAAAAAAGGAAGAAAATCTTATAAGAGCAGGGAATCAGAAAGACAGACGCAAGTATAGCAGCGAGTCCAAATAGCTTTGTGCGGGGATCCAGCTTGTGAAGGATCGAATTTGCTGGTAAATATCCTCCAATACTAATTTCTTTGCTTCGCATAAGATGGCCTGTTATTGTATAAATGAGGACTTGTATAAGCCTCAAACACTAATCTCAACTCGCTTGGACGGATAGATCTGGACCCATTTGACAAAGTTGTTTATGAGGTCAATGCGTTCACAAGGAATTCCTGCATGACGTTAAATGAATACAATGATCTCACCATACTTAAATCAAGTAAACAGTCATATCCTTCAGGCCCTGATCATGCAAGACTGGAAACCTTTCCAAATCGGTATCCGTCCCGCAATTACATTATCAGGTTTGATTGTCCCGAGTTTACGAGTGTATGCCCGATCACCGGGCAACCCGATTTCGCTCAAATCACAATCATCTATGTACCCAATGCCAGATGCATTGAGTCCAAGTCTCTCAAACTGTACCTCTTTAGTTACAGGAACACTGGAATGTTTCACGAAGAGATAACCAACAGAGTGCTTAACGACATGGTTGAAGCCTGTTCTCCGCGTTGGGCCAGGGTCTTGGGAATAATGAATCCCCGAGGCGGCATAGGGATTAAGGTCGCCGCGGAATTCTCGGAACCGGGATTTGACAAGCCCTCTTTTGAATGGATCAGTTAGCGATAATTACCCTTTAATGCCCATGAGATTTTCAATATTCAAATTCCCTATTTTCAGTTCAAACTTCTGCTCAACAATTACCGTACCCCATTGAGCCACTTCGTTTTCCTCCGCGAGTTTGAAACCAACTTGTTCGTAGAGGTTCCTGGCTGCGTCAAGCCCACGAAATGTCCACAGAAATACTTTGTTGTGTCCAACATCCGCACAGAATTTAATCGCAATGCTCAACAACCGTTTCCCAAAGCCTTTCCCCCTGTAATGGGGCGAAATTATAAACCATCTTAGTCGCGCCCCTTCGGTATTTGATTTTTTCCCGTCTATGGCAATGGATCCGGCAAAATCAGTTTGCTCCCGAACTGGCCAGAAACCATCAATCCTAGGGTCGAGACAGCCCATAAATTCACCCAACTCCATGGCTACCTGGCTCTCAAAAGAAACGTCAAATCCCCAATGCTCGCTGTAATATAAAGCGTGAGCTTCTATGACCTGTCCTATCGACCCGGGATAGTAGCCACCCACCTTGAAACTATCACCAATCATAGCAATATTCTCCGACCAATAATTGAGTCAGCTATTTTGTCCTGCATCGTTCAGACGCCTTTTGCTCCATCCTGACTCTCTTTCTTTCAATGGCTTCGCAGTTTCTTCTTCGATCATCTTCAGTTTCGAGGATCAACGGCGGAACACTGACCGGTTTGCCTTCCTTGTCCAACGCTACGAACGTCAGATATGCTGAAGCCGTATGCCTGACTTCCCCTGTCAGAATATTCTCAGCTTCAACCCTGACACCAACCTCCATGGAACTTCGGCCTACCATGTTGAGGCCGGCTTTGAGGATTAATAGGTCTCCGACAAAAACGGGATGATGAAAATCGAGTCGATCGATTGAAGCTGTGACTGCAAGCTTTCGAGCGTGCCTTATTGAAACTACCCCCGCCGCAGTGTCAACATATTTCATGATGACTCCACCGTGAACATTCCCGGCTGGGTTGGCATCCTCGGGATTCATTTGAATTGCCATTATTATCCGGCTGTATTTGACGGATTTTCCTTCCATTGCTGAACCTCTATCTATTAATTAAAAATGATTACAGTCTTTGACAAATTAGCATAAATGTCAAAAACCAGCGATTCTCCTACCCTTTTGTGAACCAACGAAATATCTTGACAGATATGTATTATTGACACTAATGTTTAACGCTATCGTTTTTAGTTGAGCTAACTGGACGCTCCGGGTTTTTTCTTTCAGGAAAACACGCGTCTGCTTCTGATTAAAACAGAAAGACGTTTTACACTCAATAGTTTTGGAGGAGACAGATGTCCTATAGTAAACCTAATCGGAGTTCGGCCACAAAAACAAAAACTAGGGTCGAGCCCGCCCCGGGTTCGGGTATTTGCGTCACTTGTCTTGATGGATGCCCTGGTCCATGCGAAATAGGCAGGTCCGCGTTGAGAGGCCGAGAAGTGATCTACCCTCAACCCTACGGGAAAATTACTTCCGGCGCTGACAAAGATTATCCGATTGATTATTCCCATTTCAATATCCAGGGTACATGTGTCGGAGCGTTTGGCGTAGCGGCCGATTCTGATGTAGCAACCTTTCCGGCGGTTGATTGCTCAACCAGCGTAGGCGCTGATGGTGGTATCAATCTGGATTTCCCAGTCTTTACAGGC
>JACWAG010000427.1 GCA_014874425.1 Syntrophaceae bacterium
ATGATACTCAGCGTCAATAACACGGTGACCAGGACTTTTCGAATCATGATATGGACCTTCGATTTCATTATCAGGCAAAAGATAGCTAATCATTCGGCGCCCACCGTGTCAACAAACCGGATTTCCCGCTGGACAAAATTTTAGCAAAATGAATATACAGGTCCGGTGTCATTTTCAATATGAGAACAGCCACTCGTTCTTGAGTAAATTGAGGAGTTAGCCTTGATCAAACCAGTCTTATTTGTTCTTTCAGCTCCGTCCGGAGCTGGTAAATCTACTTTGATTCGTCGCGTCAGGACCACTCTACCAGACCTTTTTTATTCAATCTCGTGTACAACCCGGCCGCCTAGAAAGGGTGAAGTGGAGGCTGTCGATTATTATTTTGTTGACAAGACGCGTTTTATCGAAATGATCGGAAATGACGGCTTTCTGGAATGGAAGGAAGTCCACGGCGCCATGTACGGGACACCTGTTGAACCGATCCGGAAGGCGCTACAAGATGGTCGACGATGCATCATGGATATTGATGTCAATGGGGCCATGGACGTGTTCCGAAAGATCGACGAAGCCATTGGCATATTCATAATGCCCCCTGACCTTCGAGTTCTCGAGCAACGGCTCCGACTACGCTGTTCTGACACCGAAGAGT
The DNA here is from genome assembly GCA_014874425.1 of Syntrophaceae bacterium. GTDB lineage: Bacteria > Desulfobacterota > Desulfomonilia > Desulfomonilales > Desulfomonilaceae > CAJBEZ01. The sequence continues at coordinate 650 of JACWAG010000427.1, forward strand.
CGATAAAAATAAGGCTTCAGAATGCGAAAAGGGAACTTGAGTTCGCAGCGCTTTTCCACTACAAAATTGTGAATGCCGATTTATTACGCGCTACAACAGAATTGATCGAGGTCATCCGGCGAGAATCTGAGCCTACAGGGAATATTTAATTATTCCGGTGAGCTACCCATCACTACATCAACATTTTGGGGGTTGTTCTCCCTAAGAACCACCATACGGACAACATCTCCCGGCTTTTTACCTGAAACAATAGAAGATAGATGTTTTCCATTATGAATTGGTTTCCCATCTACGCGCAAGATGAGATCACCTTTACGAATGCCTGCAAGAAAAGCCGGGGTCGCGCCAAGCACATCATCCACCATGACTCCATCGGTAGACGAAAGGCCTAAGGATTTAGCCTTGATTTCGTCAATGTCATCAACATAAACGCCTAACCACCCGCTAGTCTTATTGAGGCGGCCAGGTTTCTGTTCTAGCAACTCCCTCACATAATTGCATGGAATAGAAAACCCAATTCCTTTCCCCGACGCTATTATGGCCGTATTTATGCCTATGACCTCGCCAATCATGTTGAAAAGCGGCCCACCTGAATTTCCTGGGTTGATGGAGGCGTCGGTCTGAATAAAATTGTCATCCGGCCCCAGTCCCAAGAAACGTCCTTTCCCGCTGACAATCCCTACAGTGACAGTTCGCCCTAGTCCGAATGGGTTCCCTACCGCAAGTACCCACTGACCCACTTCTACTTTTGATGAATCGCCTATCTTCGCTTCCTGCGCCTCAAACTCGGGGTCAACCTTGACCAACGCCAAGTCTACACGGGGATGTACGGCCACTACCCTAGCCGGAAGAACTTTGCCTGTAGATAAAGTCACCTGAATCTTTTCGGCCGAATCTACAACGTGCGCGTTCGTGACTATGTGCCCTTCCCTGTCGCAGAAAAACCCGCTTCCTATGCTGTCGCTCAGAAGAGGGTCTTTGTTTTTTCCCTTGTCGCCGATGCTCGCGGCGTCTTCCCTCACAGGCCAATTGGAACCAGAGTTACGACCAAGGACTTCCTTTCTTTCAACTGCAATGCTGACAACACTGGGGGACAGTTTTTTTATCAGATCAACAAGATCGGGACATCCACGTGCCGGCTTCATCTGGTTAACAGAATAATCCGCTGAGTACCCCCTTGTCGAAATACAGCAAATAGCAAGGATAGAGCAAAAAACCAGGGAACCGAAAAACAGTCGGGATACCAATCCCCAATTTCGGGTTTTCCCTTCCATAGTCATTTTTGTCTGGCTTAGCATTTACTGATCGCTTTGACCTCACGACCATCTTAGAACTATATGACCCATAAAACTGATCATGGGCCGACTCATATCACAATCAACGAATAATATTAACTAGCAGACCAGCAACAATGACCGTATTATCTTCGCCGCCGTTATTGAACTCATCTCAGACCTGTCAATCGAAGGCATTAGCTCCACAACATCCAGGCCGATAATATCAACATGCACGAGAAACTTAATGAATCTTTCCAGAAGTTTGTACGGCCAACCTCCTGCCTCGGGATTCCCTACGCCCGGGAAACATGCCGGATCCAGGATATCCAGATCCAAGGTCAGATAGACGGGTCTTCCTGCGATTCTTTTAAGTAGTGTGTTTTCCAGCCCTGGTCGGAAACTTGCCAGAACACCATGTTCCATGATCCAGTGGAATTCTTCGCGAGTCCCTGATCTGATCCCGAATTGAATGAGATTTTCATGACCGGTTATCTCGACTACGCGTCTCATTACAGTCGAATGATTTATCTTCTGCCCCTCGTATGAATCCCGTAAGTCAGAGTGAGCGTCCAAATGCAATATAACGAACTTTCCGGAATGTTTCTTGAAAGCCTGAATTATAGGGAGAGTAACCGTGTGCTCCCCTCCAACACAGAGAGGGACGCCACCCTGTTCGAGTATTTTCTCAACATTAACCTGAATCTCGTCCAATTTTTCTTCTAAAGACTGTCCAGCCAGGTGGAGGTCCCCCAAATCCGCAAAGGGCCGGTCTGCGAGGTCCCTATCCAGCAAAGGACAGTAGGACTCAATTGAATCAGAGGATATCCTGATAGCTGAAGGGGCCTCGCTGGATCCAGTCCGGTATGTCGAGGTCACGTCCAGTGGGCATCCCAGGATCGCAGGTCTGCCTCCTATAACCTTCGCCGAGTGTGAGTCAAGAAAATGCGGCTCTAACATAAGGCAGAATCCAGCTTTCTAAGATATCAACTTGTGCACAAAGTTCGGCAAGACAAAGGCCGCTGTGTGAATTTGCGCGTTGTAATAATCAAGAGATTTCAAAAGTTCGTCAGAAAGGCCAGACTGAGGGTTGAAAGCGTCTTTAGGTTCGTTCGAGCACATAGTGAACGACCACAGGGCGCCAGGGTAGCTGGGTATAACTGACAAATACGGTGTCGCACACTCATGACCAAATACTGACCTTAAATTCTTCACCGTATCCGAGAAAACATTCGCCATGAAGAATGGGCTTTCAGTCTGGAAAGTCGCCACCCCGCCTTTTTTGAGAGCATTTTTGACGGACCTGTAAAAATCCATTTCATACAATGCCTTTCCTGGACCTACGGGGTCTGTCGAATCAATAAGTATTATATCAAATTCGTCTTGGAACTGCTTAACGTAGGCTGCGCCATCCAGACAGACAACCTTCACCCGGGAATCGGACAATCCGCTTGATATCTCCGGGAAAAATTTCTTGCAGGTTGAAACTACCTCGCCATCGATCTCACAAAGAGTTATAGATCTTAAACTGGGATATTTGACGAGTTCTGTCACAGTCCCCCCGTCTCCGCCTCCTATTACAAGCGCTGACTCCGGATGTGGCGTCATTGCCCCGGCCGGATGAGTGATCATCTCATGATAGACAAAAGAGTCCTTTTCAGTAACCATGAAACATCCATCCAAGGACAGGACCCTTCCCATGACCGGTGTTTCATAAAACTCTATTTTCTGAAATTCGCTTTGAGCCTCATAAAGCTTTTTCGTATAATGGACAGCGAATGCCGTGTTATTCTCAAAAGCTTCTGTAAACCATTCTTTCTCATTTAGGGACATAGCACCACCGCAGCAAATACCGCCCCCACTCTCGTGACTTTGAGGGTAGCGGAAATACTCTTTATTTCGAGTAGTTTTCGTTTACGAATTACTTCCATGCCTTCTTTGACCATGCTCCTCGCAATATTTTCGCAACTCTCGGGATCACCTTCATGCGAAAACTCCATTATCAGACCGGCTTCATGTGGATCCTCTGGGATCCCAACAGCAACTGCCGCCGAAATCTGAACCCCCGCGAAATCTGAAGACCTGTCTCCGTAAGCTAGAGGAACAAAAGACCCCTTTTTAAATGGAATCCGCTCGATATGTTTGGCGCCTGGAGGCAGAATACTGCTCATTTTGATAAGATTGGTGTCTCCGACCCCGGCGTCCAGTAAAGCAGCGTCAAAGGCGTTAAGCTCCATTGACGCTTCACCACTGCCAGCGGTCAGAAAAAACGAAGTGGGCATGGGACCAAACATTGAAAGATCTCCCGGATAAAAAAATGATCGCATAATTTAAATTATGAACGGTTATTGCGCAACTCTAAAAAATGAGGACCGATCGAATGAAGATTCGTGGAAGGATTTTAACCCTGCTGAGACTCATTTGGAGGATTCTCAGCTTTGCACTCGTTCAATATCTCTTCTTTAGTTTTATCAAGTTCCTCTCTTATGGCTTCTCGCACTCCATGCAAAAACATTTCACTCTTGGATATCCTCGCCTCCAGAACCTGGACTTTGGGAAGAACAAAGAAGGCCCCATAAAGCGCCAAGGCAATAAGAGCTACTAAGTTGAAAATCTGAAGTATCCAGATTCC
>JACWAG010000428.1 GCA_014874425.1 Syntrophaceae bacterium
GTAAAGCGGTTCTGCCGCCCGACCAACCTCGTGACAGTCTTGCGTGCAGAAAACCCGCGTATACCAGCCACGTTACCAGAGACCAGGTCTCTTTAGGGTCCCAGGACCAGTAAGTGCCCCACGCGTGTTCCGCCCACGCCGCGCCGGTAATGATTCCCAGAGTTAGGAGTGGAAAACCAATCAAAATCGATCGATACACTATTTCATCGAGGGTAGTTTTCTTAGGCAGCAATTTCGCCGCTTTATCGCTGCTTTTGGCCAAAAGCAAAAGCAATGCGGCGACAAAGGACACCGCAAAACCAGAGTACCCAAGAAAGCACGTGAAGACATGAGCTACCAGCCAGTTGGACTGAAGCGCCGGGATAAGCGGCCTGATACTGGGGTCAATCAGAAAAGTCGAAGCTAAAATGAGGAATACAATAGGGACCCCTAAGAGCGCGACCAGATCAGTCCCAAACCTTCGCCACGCTATGATTAGAGCTAACGCCACGGACCAGGAAAAGAATACCAGCGATTCATACAAATTGGAAAGAGGAGCGTGTCCTATCCCCAACTGATATGATTCTACCCACCTCAGTCCAATTGATACCGTATGAATACTCCAGAGGACAATCAACGCCACCCAGAAAATCCTACTCAAACGGGTCCGTTCCCTAACCGCGACAAAAGTCACAAGGTAGCCTATGATCCAAAGCAAATACCCAAATGTTAGATACGTATTTAGTTCAATATTGGCCATACGTTAAATCCAATCCGAGAGACCTGTGAAATTTTCATAAATGAACGTCAATCCTGTTTGTTCAAGTCGCTAATCCCCAGAAATTCGCCTTCAACCTTTTGTCTGAATTCTTTACGAAGCTTGCGGCTCCTTCCTGAAATTGTAACATCGGTTCCTGTTTTAGATGAGCTGAGTTCAATTGAAAGTTTCTGCAAGTTCGTGAACAAGGTTAATATAAAGCCAAACACGAGCATGGAACACCCCAACCAAACGATACGGACCCCCGGATCATAACCGATTTGAAGGCCGGTCGCATACAGCGGAGTAAACCCGAGAAACCTGATTTCGACACCATCAACATCCAGGGGGTTTTTGTCCTTCTGATAGATGCTTATTAGTTCCGGTTTGTCCGTTTTCCCCACGATATTTACCTGAATCCCAGTCCCTTGCGCCATCGTTCCAGGGTCCAGACTTCGTGTTTTAAGCTTCACGTCAGTTCCGGGAATATCAATGTCGTGACTGGGATCGAAAACCTTTTCGGAACTGGCGCCATCTTTTGTTTTGAACGACAACTTGATGTTCTTTACGCCAATTACCCGATAATCGGACTGAAACAAGGATATTCCTTCGTAAGTCAAAGGATGGTTAACTAAAATAGACCCTGAAACGACATCCTTGCCATCCTGAGACAAACGAACGTCACTTCGGAATTCTTTTGGCTCGCCCGTAGGATATTTGACAAGTTTAAAGCTGTCTACTGTGATGGTAAACGGCGTTTTCCGTGTTTCATTTGAAGGTATGAGAGAGAATTTGTCGGTAGAGTCTCCTTCGGCGATCATGACGTGACCCTTGAATCCCCAGTAGGCCCCAATCACGCTCCCCAAGAGAATTACAATGATTCCAATATGAATCAACGGAAAACCCAGTAGATAAATTTTTTGCCTATCCCACAAGTAATGCGCTTGATCTGGGGCCTCAGAAACTTTGGGGGCCGAACCCATAATTGTCTGACCAACCGAAAAAAGTTTATCTTTCAGTTCCCGTGGCCCGAGTAAAGACTTAAAGCGCAATTTAAATGATGTCTTGGGGTTCCTGCCGCGCCAATCCTCAAATATTAGAGGAAGTCTCTTAAACAGGCAGCCCAGGATGTTCAGGGTCAGTAATGTAAGCAGGACAGTAAACCACCAACTCCGGAAGACATTGTTTATATCGAAGATCACCGCGAGCCTGTATAAGAAGGGATTTCCAGAAATGGCGATACGATCCAGCGTCTCTCCCTGAGGAATAATGGTGCCCAGGATTGCGCCGAACGCTATTGCGAACAATAAAAAGACAGTGGTCCTCACAGAAGTAAAAAATGCTTTGATTTCAAACAAAATAGAGACTGATTCAGAAGAACCAGTCTCCGTAGACTTTAATTTCTTCATTAAATGTGAACTCCGGGCAGTCTTGTCACTCACCTTCTATTAAATTAATTACTAATGCGCAATAGGCGCAACAGAACGCATAAGCGTTTACAATTTTTCCATTTAAAAATTAAAGTCAATCACTAAGCGCAATTTCGGTTACAGCTTTAGAGTATCAGCAATGTGAAGCGTGCAAATACTCTCCGAACACGCCACGCAATACATCGCAAATTTCTCCGAGCGAAGCGCGTTTTCGAACAGCGTCAAGGATTATGGGCATAAGGTTATCGTGCCCCTGAGCCACCTTTTTTAGGGCGTCCAGGGACTGTTTAACGGCCGTGGAATCTCGTTCAGAATAAATCCTTTTTAAACTTTCGATCTGTATTTCACGCAGTTTCGGGTCAACCTTCAAAAGCCCCTTTGGAGGGACGGTCTCGGTTTGAAAACGGTTGACGCCTACGATGACCTGTTCTCCGGATTCGAAAGCTTTCTGGAATGTGTAGGCTGAATCCTGAATTTCCTGTTCGATGAAACCACATTCCACCGCCCTGACGGCCCCGCCCATTTCATCAATTTTCTTTATATAATCAAAGGCGAGTCGTTCGATCTCGTTGGTAAGGGATTCAACATAATAGGACCCTGCAAGTGGGTCGACAGTCTCGGCCACACCGGTTTCATAGGCTACCAACTGTTGTGTCCTCAGGGCGATTTGCACGGATTCCTGTGAAGGTAACGCATAAGCTTCATCCCGGGAATTTGTGTGCAATGACTGTGTGCCGCCCAGCGCTGCGGACAGGGCTTGATACGCGACTCGGACCACATTGTTTTCAGGCTGTTGAGCCGTAAGTGTACAGCCTGCTGTCTGAGTATGAAACCGTAACATCATGGCCTTGGGGTTGGTCGCTCCAAAACGCTCTTTCATGATCCGGGCCCACATACGTCTGGCAGCTCTGAATTTGGCGATTTCTTCAAAGAAATCCTGATGAGCGTTAAAAAAGAAACTCAATCTCTCGCCGAATGCGTCAACATTCATGCCGGCCTTAATTGCAGCCTCCACGTATGCGATTCCATTGGCCAGAGTGAACGCTACCTCCTGAACAGCGGTAGAGCCCGCTTCTCTAATATGGTAACCACTGATGCTGATTGTGTTCCATTGCGGCAAGTGTTCGTTACAGAATGCGAAGATGTCTGTGATAATCCTCATGGATGGTTGTGGAGGAAAAATGTAGGTACCACGGGCTGGATATTCCTTGAGAATGTCATTCTGGATAGTGCCCCGGATTTTTGCGGCATTGGATCCCTGTTCTTCGGCCGTGACAATATACATGGCCAGCAGAATTGAAGCCGGTGAGTTGATCGTCATCGAGGTGCTGACCACCCCTAGATCTATGCCGTCAAAAAGTAGTTTCAAGTCTTCAACGGTATCTATAGCTACCCCGACTTTCCCAACCTCTCCAGCGGCCAGTTCATGGTCTGAATTGTAACCAATCTGGGTAGGTAAGTCAAAAGCCACCGATAGCCCCGTCTGACCCTGATCAATGAGATATTTGAACCGGGTATTGGTTTCCTTCGCGCTTCCAAAACCGGCGTATTGCCTCATGGTCCAGAACCGGCCCCGGTACATGTTAGGTTGGACACCTCTTGTAAAAGGATAAGTCCCAGGTATACCAAGGTCCTGTTCCAAATCGAAATCCGGTGTGTCCCAAGGCCAGTAAACCCGTTTTATGGGTAACCCCGAAATTGTGTCAAATTCTTTTTTGCGTTCAGGACGCTTGGACAGGCTTTCCTTAACCTTCTGTTCCGACTTGAGACATTTTTCTTGGAATTCTTGAGTCACTGCGCACCTCATTTTTGTGATTTGTCTCTAGAGAATTAACGAAAAAACTTGACGGGGACTGAATCAATTACGCTCATCGATATTCAAAAGAAAAACGGCCCAGCAAATCGGGGCCGCTATTTGCAGCTACTTTGAATTTTTGGATTCCATTTCTTCCCGGTTAATTTTGCATGAAATGCCTTTACCCTTCAGTCCTGTCTCAAAACAC
>JACWAG010000429.1 GCA_014874425.1 Syntrophaceae bacterium
GGAACAAAACACACCTCGGCATATTCCTGAGAATCCCCTAATGAACCCTTGCGTGGGTAAGAATATCTTCGGAGCAGGATTTCAACATGATGGAAATGCTCCTAAGACCGGCAAGCCAGTGGGTTACGGGGTTTGTTTCGTGATCATCGGGGTAGCGATTAGTTTGCCTGAAACATCCGATAGAGTGTTTTGTTTGCCTTATGCAGCTCGCTTGTGGTGGCCAACAAAGGCCAAGGTCAGGCCCAATGGGGCCTTTCACAAGACCAAGTCCCAACTCGCCGCAGAATTGATCCATCTGACACGCTCCTGGATTGATTCATCCATAACTCTCAGAGTTATCGTTGATGCGGGATACTCAAATAGGCATCTTCTCCAAAACCGTCCTCAAGGAGTTCCCGAAGGGCCACGGACAAAAGGGCGTCCACGAAAAAAGGCTCTCGGCTGCCTGGTTTGAGAGCTATCTTCAACCGTAAAGATACCGAGTGGGATTGAAAGGGATCAACCTGTACGGCCATGAGACAACAGTCTTGGTTCATAGATTCAATGCGGCATGGTATAACGCCGCAGGAAATGAACCTTTATCAATCGTCCTGGTCCGAGATCCCGCCCGGAAATACCCTGACATGGCTTTTTTTGACACCGACATGGGAACTTCCTATGTAGATACAATCCACAGATATACACACCGATGGAGCACTGAGATAAACAACCGAGAGACAAAAAGCCTTTTAGGTAGCTCCGATTCCCAATATCGGTCTGAAACATCCGTGAGCCGTACTCCACTGATAGCGTATTGGTGCTATTCTCTGCTCGTTGTCTGGTTCGTGAACCAGTTCCAGTTGGGGAAAGACCTTCTGCTCCCACGAGCGCCTTGGTATATCAAAAAGAAAAATATCACACTTTCGGACATGTTGGCTGCGGCAAGGAGAAGTCATTTTCCCAAAAAGGCAAAACTATAGTTAATGTTAGAAATCGATCATGATTGACGAGGAAAAGGATTGTATGGCGGACCTACCCTGCATAAAAGTGGCTGCAGACGCTTGGCCCGTCTGAGGGTTCATGCCGACCACCTGATACGCCTGATCAAACCACGGGCCGGGCTGCCAGTAAGCATAGCGTGTCATTACGCTCATGTTTTCAAGGAGTTTCCAGTCAATACCCATATCAGCTTCCCATCCGAGGTAGGCGTCGTCCACATACGGGTTCATGTTTCCGCCAGCACCTGGCATATTCAACCGTTTCCATTGTTGGGCTGCAAAGGCGGTCCCGTTCCCAGGCATTCCGTTAGAATTAATACCACCAGCAAGGAAGCCGTTCTCTTCAACCCTGCTTGCCCACATATATGAGCCCCAGACGTTCAAATTCGCGGCTACAGCGTAATCCAGCCTTGCGGCGAGCGCGTACCCGTCGACTATCATACCATTCTCTTCAGTTGTAAGGCTAGACCCGGCGCCCCATGGGGCATTGTTACCACCGCCATAAGTATGGAACATGATGTAATTGTAGGCATCAGTGGCCTGATTGTTCACTGCCAATCCGTTGTAGGCCTTGGTGGGGTTGCCATTGTTAAGGGCTGGACCTCCTGACCATGCGAACATAAAGGCCAATTTCGCCGGGCCGCAAAGGGCTCCCGCCTCACCAAAGAATTCTGATGCTTCCGTGTATGATGGGGGGGCACCGCTTATATTACTTTTTGTCGGTATCCCGACACCGCCATAAGTGTTGTCCACGGTTTCCCAGTCGTATTCAGCATTGGCAAAGAACCGGCCGTTGTTGTACTTCCCATACATTTGCCCGACAAACACGGCTGTGTCCTGGGTACCATATTGATACATCGCTGTTGGAGTCGGCAATAGGAGGTTATAGTAAATACTCCTGTTGCCGCCGCCACCATCCGCAGAGCTAAGATGGACAAGTTTCTGAAATAAGGCGCCGCCGACATCCACAGGGCCGTTGCGGTAATAATACAATATTGCCCAGAAGATGGTATTGTGCGGGCCATTATCCATGCTTAAAATGGAGTTTGCCGCCGGTCCCGTAGATGTGTAAGGGACAAAAGCGCCATAGCCTTCCGGGTTACGTGAGTTCCAGATCATGGGCCAGAATACGAAGGGTCCGTAAGGAATGACCATAGACAAGGCCGTGGCCCTGGTGTTTTGAGCTAGTAACGCGCCCACGCCGAAGGGGAAGTCTTTGGTACCGAAAGTCACAATGCCCCACGGTAGCTTGGTCACGAGCTTAAACTGGTTGATGCTCGGTATCATAGCAGTATCAAACGCGTTCTGGCTGACACGGTCCTGATACCACCTGTCCAAGGGACCGTTGGTTTGGAAATCCCTATGGTTGTATTTCTGCCTGATACCTGCGAGGTCCATGTTGATCAAAAAATAGATCGCGTTATTGACCCGCAGTTCCGGGGTGAATGTCATCCTCTGGTCATATTCGGAGCCGTCGCAGTCGGCGTATGAAAAACCGCCTCTAACGACCCGCACCGAAGCGCCCCAGGAGTTCGTGGCCATCGGAGCCTGATTGTTTCCATTATAGCCACGCCAGAAGTTCGGCCCGGCAAACCCGATTGGTCCAGTGCCAGCAGCCAAGCCAACGTTAGCGGGATTGTCCTGGAACCTCATGTCGCCGAACAAATCCTGATACCCGTTCGCACGTCCGAAGTACCGATACCGCCACTCGAACTGGCCGCCCATTTTAAATTCCCATGCGAAAGCGGGCGCGACGAAGAGAGTCAGCATCAACGTCACCAATAACCCCAACCAGAGTTTCTTCATCTGAACTCCTCCTAATCCGGATAAAATTGCCCCAAGGCGATAAACTCCATTGAGTTAGCAAACCACTTGAGCATGCCTAATCACCTGTTGTCTATGGCCCGGCCAAGAACATCCGAGACAAGTGTTGACACCCTGTTATGCAGCGAACCTTGAATTTTTCAATTTCAATAATGACGTCAGACACCCATTCTTTGGGACGAATAAAATCATCAATCGTAGGCATTCACATCTCCTTTCTTTTTTTAAGGTCCAGCATTAAATAAACGTATCGTGCTCTATATATCTCCGGCGTTCGGTAATGCCGACCGGCGTTCGGTAATGCAGACCCAATTCAAATATAAGCTATTTTCTTTATTTTTTAGTATATTTGAGCTAGAATGAACTGTCAAGAAAAAACCAGGA
>JACWAG010000430.1 GCA_014874425.1 Syntrophaceae bacterium
AGGTATAGGGCTTCCATAGGCGCATATTTCAGAAAGCCCTGAAGTTGTCTCACCCGGTCAATTCTTATGGAACCTTTTTGAGGACCCTCAACTCGAACGTCAGGATGGTTCCCCTTCCGAATTTTAACGCATATTCCACATCTTTCATGGTCTGTAAATGAGTAGGAAGGACAGTTAAGCATGCACGCGAATTCAATTGCGATAAGTTTCTTACCGATTCCGGCTATACCTGAAAAGAGATAGGAATGGGCGGTCCGTTTCTCAGTTACAGATTTCTCCAAACTTGAAACAATTTCTTCATGCCCCAGGATTTTTGTCATACTCTTGACTTTAAAAAGGTCAACAACCATCGATTAGGAGTTTAAACGCAGCGAACAAGGGACTCATACTATGACATTCCGTCAATTTTGTCCTATCAACTCTAAAAAATACGTGAGACCGCGCCGGAAGGAATAACCGGAACGACCACTGGTGAAGAATGTGAAAAATTGATACTACAGAAAAACAAGGAAAACATTCTCCCTTTGTGGTCGTTCAGAAACTAATATTAACCTCTTTTTACGGGAATGTACTTGTCAATAGCGAGCACTAGCGGCGACGCCACAAATATTGACGAATAGGTCCCGAAAACAATTCCTATCATCAGGGCCCAAGCAAAATCTCTAAGCACATTTGTGCCGAAAATCAGCAACGCAATTACGACAAGTAATGTGAATCCTGAAGTAAGAACCGTCCTGGAAAGCGTCTGATTTATCGACCGATTAAGAACCTCAGCAAGGGGCTGTTTCCGCATGCTTCTAAGATTTTCCCGAACACGGTCGCAAACGACAATGGTATCATGTATATCGTAACCGATCACAGTTAACATGGCCGCAAGAATAGTGAGGTTGAACTCTTTTCCGGTCCATACGAAAAAACCATAGACTACGATCAGATCATGAACGAGACAGAAAACAGCGCCCAGTCCCATGCTGAATGTGAACCTGAACGCCATGTAGACCAGCAGCATTGCCAATGCGATAACGGTGGCCCACATTGCAGCGTGTCGGAGGTCAGCGCCTACCTTGGGACCAACTATCTCCAGTCCTCGAATTTCGAAAGTTCCTTTTCCAAATTTGCTTTCAAGAAGGCTCTGCAATTTCAACGAGAATTGTTCTGTGCCTTCATCATGGGTCTCAAGCCGAACTATGTAGTCCGCTCCACCCAATGAGAAATGTTGCACTGTCGGTTCTTTACTGATCGGCTCAAGCGCCTGCCTTATCTGTGCGATATGGACCGGTTTCTTGAACTGAAGATGAACCATGACGCCACCCGTAAAATCGACGCCAAGGTTTATCCACCCCTTAATGGGAAAAGAAAGAAGACAAAAAACTAACACTACTGTCGTAAACGCATACGCGTATCGCCTATTACCCATAAAATCTATATTAGTGTTTGGCGGTATGAGTTCCACTGTTGAATCCTTATTCCAGCGTTTAAGCTACAAAATCACTAGCTCAAATCAGCCCAAGGTCAGACGCTCAATCTTTTTATACGTTTAACCTGAAGAAAATAATCAAAAATTGCCCGAGTGACGAACAATGCGGTGAACATTGACGCAGCCAATCCTATACAGAGAGTAACCGCAAATCCCTTTATGGGCCCCGTTCCAAACTGTATAAGGGGTAGGGATGCCAGAATCGTAGTCGATGTTGAGTCAAAAATTGTGGAGAATGCCTTGGTGTAACCGTTTTCCAGCGCAATCCTAGGCGTTTTCCCTGATCGAAGTTCTTCTCTGACTCGTTCAAATATTAACACGTTGTGATCGATTGCCATACCTATAGTGAGCGCGGCCCCTGCAAGCCCAGGGAGGGTAAGAGTGGCTCTAAGGCCCGGCGAGACCATGACGGCAAAGATCAATATCAGGTTGAAGGACAGAGCGATATCCGCCACAAGTCCAGACCATTTGTAATATAACGCCATACCTACAACGATCATGAGCATTCCCAGAATAATGGCGTTTCTCCCTGACCTTATGGAATCTTCTCCTAACGAGGGTCCTACTGTTCGGTTTTCCAGTATCTTAACCGGAGCAGGCAATGAACCGGCTCTCAACACCAGAGCAAGGTCATGAGCCTCTTCCGGGGAAAACATCCCTTCGATAATTGCGGACCCACCCGAAATCCTGTCCTTTATGACGGGAGCGGAATACACTCTATTATCCAAAACTATCGCAAGCCGTTCACGAACATGCTCCCCAGTAACTCTTTCAAACTGTTGGGCCCCAAGTCGGTTGAAGTCCATGCCAATTATCATACGGCCACCCCTGTCAGGATGAACACGAGCGTCCGTCAGCAGATCACCGGTGAGATAAACCTGTTTTTTTACGAGAAATGGAGTCCTCGTTACTGCGCCTGTTCTGGGGTTCTTGTTGCTTTCATAAAGGATCTCATCGCCCTGAGGAACATTCCCTTTCAGCGCAGCGCTTAGATCGCCCTTTTCGTCCACAAGTCTGAACTCAAGACGGGCTGTCTTTCTGATAATATCAATGGCCCGGTTGACATCTTCTTTGAGTCCAGGCAATTGCACCACGATTCTATCGGTTCCCTGAATGACTACATCAGGTTCCGCGACACCGAAAGCGTCTACCCTGTTTCGAATGGTGTCTACGGCCTGGCGTACGGCCTTTTGCTTGATGGATTCCACTGTTTTGGGATCAAGCTGAAGCTCGGTCTCGAAGCCCTTATCTGTCTGCTCCGAAGAAATTTTCTTGAAACTGGGAATTTTCTCAAGGACCTTTTGATCAAAAAGCGAAGCCTGATCAGAGTCTTTGAAGTAGATTACGAAGGAATCCGTTTTGTTCCTACGAAGGTCAAGGTACCTGATGCGTTCATCCTTCATAAGGCCGGACGCTTCAAGCATCGTTTGCTCTACAACGGCCTCTAC
>JACWAG010000431.1 GCA_014874425.1 Syntrophaceae bacterium
CTTATCGCAGCCGTAATAACCGCCTTCTCTTTCATTTCCAATCTCCCTTATTGAAACATCTTTATGATTCCCGTGAGCAAGATCATTTCTGTAAAATCAAAAGCGCAGTCGTCTACGAGAAAATGCAAATGATTCAATGGCTAACGCGCAAATAATGTCTCTGAAAATTAAAGCGCCTAATTCTTTTAACAACTCTATCCACAATATTGTGACAGACTCTTCTATTAAGCCCTAGAATGGCTATCTCGGGCCAACACATTGGGTTCAAACACATATAATTTCGGGAATCCAATTCATGAGCGTGTAAAAAGAAAACAGATTTACCGGAGCGCAAACGGACTTATTCGAAAATTTTTGAACCATCTCGCAGCCTAATGTTTCCTGGGAAACGCTTGTCCTAAAATCTCAGTGACTTTCGGTATGATTTTCTTTTGGAAGAATCCTACGATTCCATCGCGAAATCCAAACACGGCTATCATAAAAATGAGACCCATGAAAAGACTCCATGCGTCTGTATAGTTGCTGATTGTGTCTCGCAGCAGAATGATTGACACGGCCCCGATCACTGGCCCAAACAACGTAGCCATTCCACCCGTAATGTTCATGACTACCACTTCACCTGAAGTGGTCCAATGCAATGAACCGAGAGGGACCATGTTTAACAGCAGTGCGTAGAGGCCTCCCGCCAATCCGGCAAAACAGCCAGATATCACGAAAGCGACGAGCTTGAATCTGTCTACATTGTAGCCGACGCTCATTGCCCTGTTTCGGTTTTCCCGGAGCGCCTGGAGCGCTGTCCCCAGTGGGGAATGAACAACCCTTACAATGATAAACATTGAAACGATTACCAGCGCCAGAATGAAATAATAAAGATTAATTTCTGGGTGGAGGTCTATCGGTCCAATATTAGGTCTGGGAACCCCCTGTAATCCATCGTCACCCCCAGTCAGACCTGTCCACTTAAAGGCTATGAAGTAAAACATCTGTGCAAAGGCCAAAGTTACCATTGTGAAGTAGATCCCGTGCCTCCGGATGCTTGCATACCCTACGAACGCCGCTGCCAGACTGCTTACGCAAACGGCTCCCAGCAACGCCACCGGAACCGATGGAAAGACCTTAATCAGTAAGATTCCTGTGGTATATGCTCCTATGCCAAAAAATGCCGCATGACCGAAAGAAAGCATGCCTCCATATCCCAAGACCAGGTCATAAGACATGGCCAAAAGAGCGAATATCAAAATTTCGCTTGCCAAGGCCACGTAAGGCGCGACTAAAGGAAACATCAGCGCCAGTGCAAAAAAGGACATTAGCATTGCGAGTTGTGCTCGATGCATGTGGATATTACTCGTGAAAAGCTTCTCGGCCGAACAAGCCCCTCGGCCGGACAAGAAGAAAAGCCGCCATGAAAAGGTAAATGAGGGTGTTAGCCATCGGCGGCCAGAACATGACCCCAATCGCTATGATTTGCCCTACAATTAATCCGCCCACAACAGACCCACCAAGGCTGCCCATACCTCCAATCACTACAACTACAAAACAGTCCACAAGAAGATCCATTCCCATCAGCGGACGGACATTCTGAATAGGGGCAGCCAAAACTCCTGCCAGGCCAGCTAGCCCAGTCCCTAGTCCTACGACTAAAGTCATTGTCTTGGATATGTTGATTCCGAGCGCTTCGAGCATTTTAGGGTTGTCTGTCCCCGCCCGAATGATACAACCCAGCTTGGTTCTGGAAAGAAACAACCACACTGCGCAAGCCGTCAAGGATGTCACCACGATCAAAAAAAGTCGATAGCTGGGATAGTACATGAACCCAAGATTTACCAACCCGGTAAGTGACTTTGGTGTGCTGAAAGGTACCCCCATGCTGCCGAACAAAAGCCTTACGGCATCCTGTAATACAAGCATCAGGCCAAACGTGAGCAACATTATATAAAGGGAGGGGAGTTCGTACAGGCGCCTGAACAGAACCATCTCACAAAAGGCGCCAAATATCGCCATTAGTACAGGAACACACACTAAGGCTAACCAAAAATCGGGTATGACATACGCTGTAATCGTGTAGGCGGCGTAAGCCCCCAGCATAAAAAATGCGCCATGAGCAAAATTTATTATCCCCAGCATCCCAAAAATAATTGACAGTCCCAACGCTAAAAGCACGTAGAGAGAACCAAGGATAAGGCCATTAAAAAGCTGCATTAGGACGAACTGCAAGTTCATCGAAGAAATCTTCCTGCTCAGCCAAGGCGGGGGCGCCTGGTTAAAACACGCATCTCCCGCCATGGTATGGATTTATTCAGTTTTGTCCATCTTACATCCAGTGTCTTTGGGATTTTGATAGGCCTTGTCAGGTGGAATTATTCCTACTACTTCAAAAAAATCCCAGTCTTCTTTGATCTCACCAGGCTGCTTAGCTTTTAAAATGTAGGCGTTACCGACCTCCATATGGTCTTCCGCGCGAATCTTTCCGGGGTTTGCCAATAGATCACGGAATTCGTGTCCTTCCAATGCCTTGACAACCGGTAGAGCATCCTTCGTTTTGGCTCTCTCCACAGCTTTGAGATACTGGGTAACGGCGCTGTAGATTGCGGCGTTCATCCAGTTCGGTGGTTTGTTAAATTGCCTTTTCCACTTTTCAACAAATTCTTTCGAACCTGGATTGTCACTTTTCCAGTACCAGGCGCCTGTCACATAATCACCAGCAAATACATCCCCTGATGCCTTTATGTCCTCGATAAACATAAGAGCATGTATAATTTTTACCTTGTTTTTCAGTCCAAATTCCATCGCTTGTTTTGTAGAATTCACCGCGTCTTTGCCCGCATTCAGTAAAACCAGGACATCTGGCTTTGCATTCATGGCCTTTAAAATGTAGGGGCTGAAGTCTGATGTGCCCAAAGCGACCATTTCATTACCCAGAAGAGTGCCTCCCTTAGCTTTCAGAGCCTCGGAGAAGTGGTGAAGGAGATCATGACCCCAAGCGTAATCTGCCGTGATAGTGTACCATTTCTTACCCAAATTCTCCGCAGCCCACAGTCCAACCGCTGTGGCCAGCATATAATCGTTGTACGCCCATTTAAAAGTGTAACGGTTACAATCCGGGCCTGTTAGCCGGGTGGTCCCAGAGCCTACATTAATATAGAGTTTCTTGTGGATTTTGGCCTGATTGGCTACGGCAAGACCCGCTGCGCTGTTAGGACAATCAAATATTACGTCTACCTGCTCCTTTTCATATAATTCTTTGGCCTTTTGATTGGCTACGTCCGGCTTACACATATGGTCGCGGTAAACGAATTCAATTGGTTCGCCCAAGATCTTGCCACCAAAATCAGCGATGGCCATTTTAGCGGCTTTGACATTTGCGCCAGTGATACCGGCATAAGGACCAGACATATCGGTAAGCACCGATATTTTTAAAGGCTCCGCAACGGCTGGAGTGTTGACCAGTGAGAAAAAAGCAATCGACAGCAAGCATACTGTCAATATCGCGTAATATTTCCTTTCCATGCGCCTACCTCCTCACCACGTATTAACGTTGCTCCAGACGCTTGAGACGCAGCATCTCCAAGCGCCGTCATACCCCCAAATACTGTGACTTGATTTTGTCATCGGCTTTGAATTCCATATTGGTCCCACCATAAACTATCCGGCCGTTGTATATAATGAAATGACAGTCAGCGACCTCCTCAGCAAATCTACTGTTCTGCTCCACTAAAAGTATTGAAATTCCCTCTTTTTTTAGCTCCAGAACAATTTGAGCAATCTCACGAACTAACATCGGCGCTAGTCCTTCTGTCGGCTCATCCAGAATAATGAGCTTCACGTTCATGGTTAAGATACGAGCGATAACTAGCATTTGTTGCTCGCCACCAGACAACTGAGAGCCCCTATGAAAGCCTCTGGACTTAAGAATTGGGAAAAAAGAGTATATCTTGTCGAGGCTCCACAGACCTTCTCTTCCTTTGGCCATCGGAAGTGTCAAATTTTCGTAGACTGATAGGCTCGGGAAAACAGCTCTTTCTTCAGGAACGTAACCTACACCCATTCGGGCTATCCGATACGGTTTCTTGTTTGTGATCTCTTCTGCGTTGAACTTTATGAAACCCTTGGTGACTGGAACCAGTCCCATTATTGTACGAAGGGTCGTCGTCTTTCCCGCTCCATTCCTTCCAAGAATAGTAGCCACTTGTCCTTCTTCAACTCTGAATGTGATTCCTTTTAGTATGTGACTTCCACCATAATATGAATGCACATCCTCAAGTTCGAGCAAGTCAGTACCCTCCTAAATATGCTTCCTGAACCTCATGGTTCCCCTGAATTTCGTCAGGCGTTCCCTCAGCGAGTAGCAAACCTTGATACAGCACCGCAATCCTGTCCGAAAGGTTAAGCACCATGTCTATGTTGTGCTCTATCAGGAGAACCGGTATTAATTTGGCAATTTTCGCGATAAGTTTAAGAATCACGGCGGTATCTTCAGCGCTCATACCAGACGTAGGCTCGTCCAAGAGAAGGACCTGTGGATCAGTGGCCAAAGAAATGCCGATGTCCAAACAGCGTTGTAGACCATACGGAAGATTTTTTGCAGGAGAATCTGCCCAATCATCCAAGCCCATTTGGCTGAGAATTTTTCGTGCGGCAAATTCTACACCGGGAAGCTTCTCGCATGATATGAAAAAATTGTATCGCGACTTCGACCTTGATTGACAGGCGACCCGAACATTTTCATACACAGACAGGTTGGGGAATATACTGGTAATCTGGAACGATCTTCCAACTCCCATTTGGGAAATCTCATAAGGCGCAAGTCCCGTAATTTCTTTACCACGGTAGAGAATTCTGCCTTTGTCCGGGACCAGAAATCCGGCAAGCAAATTGAAAAAGGTAGTTTTTCCTGCTCCGTTGGGACCAATAATTGACGTTATCCCGTGGCTGACACACAGCGATACCCCGTTGACCGCCGTTAAAGCGCCAAAATGCTTCGTGATGGCTCTGGCTTCGAGGACGAGCATCTCTGATGTGTGAACTGTCATGAATAATCCAGATTCATCGGGGCCAGATTCCCCATTTTCTTCAAATTGGAAACTGTTACGGCCAGGAACGGATCAGGCTAATCCCTCCCAAAAGAGAACATAATCGCAGAACATCCGTTGATTTAATCAAAGAACGTTGTTCAATTTCGTTGCAAGTTCCTGGAAAAACTTGAGTGATTCCGGGTTCATCATAGAATCTACATTTACTGCTTTGTCCAACGGCGTACCCGAAAGAATCTTCTTCACCGGAACTTCTAGTCTCTTTGAGTTAAGGGTCTTGGGGATAGATAGCACCGCATAGATTTCGTCGGGAACGTGCCTGGGAGAGAGGGCATTCCGAATAGCGTTCCGGATTTTGTCTTTTAATGCGTCGCTAAAATCAACGCCTTCCTTGAGCACAACAAAAAGCGGCATCATGTAACGTCCCTTGGAATCCTCAAATCCCACAATTAGGCTTTCCGTGATCTCTGGAAGCTCGTCCACAACGCCATATATTTCACTGCTCCCCATCCTTACGCCCATTCGTTTAAGGGTAGAATCTGATCGGCCGGCGATGACAGCGCTGCCGCGACTTGTAATCTTTACCCAATCACCGTGCCTCCAAACTCCAGGGAAAACCTCAAAGTAGCTTTCAATGTAGCGCTTGTTTTCTGGATCGTTCCAAAGATAAATAGGTAGAGACGGCATTGGTTCGGTAATGACCAGTTCGCCAACTTCGTCCACTACCGAATGGCCGTTTTCGTCGTAGGCCTCAGAGCCGTACTCATCCTTATGCGACGGTATCCCGAACAGGATCACCGATTTAACGCCGGCTTTGTAGACGCCTTCGCATTCGCGGACAAGTTCGTCGACCGAAAGCTGAAAGACATTCGGCATCGAAGAGATCTCTTTGCGCACCTTCTTGCCGGGTACGACGAACATCGGATAGATGAAATCACTCGGCTGGAGCACGGTCTCGCGGACCATCTCCCGTATAGTCTC
>JACWAG010000432.1 GCA_014874425.1 Syntrophaceae bacterium
AAGTTTGACTTTTCTCATATGGTACTATATATAGATATCATGGATACTCATTATCCACAATAGAAATCTGGACGGAGGAGATTGAGCATGTTCACAGACAAGTTTTTGGAAGTAATCGGGAAGGAAGGTGTCGTTTCTATCGTTTCATGCGCTGATAATGAGGCCCATGTTGTAAACACTTGGAACACCTACCTTGTAAACCCAGATGATGGTAGGCTCTTAATCCCTGCCTGGGCAATGAGAAAGACTGAGAAAAAAACGCTTAAGAATAACAAAGTATTACTCACTGTCGGGAGCAAAGAGGTAATTGGGCGCAGTGGCCGCCCCGGTGCTGGTTTTCTTATTGAAGGAACGGCAAAATTCATATCTTCAGGTCCAGAATATGATATGATGAAAGCTAAGTTCTCTTTTTTGACCCGTGTTCTCGAAGTTACAGTAACTTCGATTAAACAAACGCTATAAAGTTAAAGATACCGCTCTTTTCGATACAACAGTAAGCGCCTGTCCAGTTATCAACGCCGCACAGCGCCTCAGGCTAGGCGCTGTGAAGCAATCTCTGAAATGGATCTTGTCAATTACGAAAAGCTGTGGCAGATTTCTTTTGGTCATCGTTGTTCCTCCCCCGTGTTTTCCCAAAACGTCTATGGCAGGAACACCGATTGTTTTCAACACATTCTTCTGCAATCTCAAACTATTAACTCAAAAATGGCAAAACTATAGTTATATAGCTAATAATTCAAAACCATCTCCATTATTAGGAGGATCAGGCATGGATTTTGGAAGAATCCCAGGCATGAAAAGTTATTCTGACAACGGTTTAAGCTCTATAAGGATTAACGCCGGCAAGAGACCCAAAAATTTGGCGGTATTGTTTGAGGACAATACACTCTCGTGGTCGGAGTTTTGGGATAGGTGCAATAGGCTTGCCAACGCATACCTAAAGCTAGGCTTGAAAGAAGGCGATAGAGTTCAAATATTTCTGCCCAATTGCCTTGAATATCCGGAAGTTGTAATAGGCGGAAATTTGGTCGCATTAATAAACACAGCGGGAAATTATAGGCTCACGGGAAATGAATTAGTGTACCAGTTGAACGATTGTGGGGCCAAGGCTATCGTATTCAAGACAAGGGAGCAGTACGAGACCATCAAGGATGTACAGAATCAAGCGCCGACTCTGGAGCATCTCATTATGCTTGATGAGGACGTTCCACAAGGCGCCACGTCTTACAAGGATCTTTTGTCGGAAAGCGCTTCTAATGATCCAGGGGTTGCTGTTCGTCCAGAGGATATTCATCTACTCATGTACACGGGTGGCACCACAGGACATCCGAAGGGAGCCGCTCGAACCAATAAATGCGACTATCACATGGCGAACGCAGTGTGTCATGAACTCGGACTTAACGCTGATGATGTCTATCTAGCTGTAGCGCCAATGTATGCGGCGGCTTCAATGGGTTACTTATACGCTACTCTTCTTTCCGGTGGACGGTGGGGATTGTCCCGGCATTCATTCCTGATCAGGTCTTCAGGTATGTGGAAAAGTACAAGGCCACGTGGACATTCATGGTCCCGATCATGTACGATTGGATACTCAATCTGCCGGATGAAGTTTTGGGCAAATACGACATTTCTTCACTCAAACATGTCGCGGCATGTGGCGCTCCTCTACACAATGAGACTGTGAAGCAAATACTGAAAAGATTCAGTCAGGCCGAAGTTTCAAACTGGCTGGGCGCTTCGGAGTTCGGATTTATATCCAAGTACAGTTTCAAGAATGGTTTAAAGGAAGAAGGGTGTGTCGGAAAAGCTGTTTTTGATCTTGAGCTGAAGCTTTTCAATGAAAACGGCAATCCGGTAAAAACAGGAGAACCTGGTATTCTATACGGTAGAGGCTATAGCATGTGGGAGGGATATTATAACCGGTTGCAGGCTACCAAAGAGGCTTATCTTGACCACGAGTGGGGAACAGTGGGAGATATCGCCCGTCAGGATGAAGATGGAGATTTCTACATTGTGGATAGAAAAAACGATGTCATCATAACTGGTGGTATCAACGTATATCCCGCAGAAATAGAGAACATTCTCAAAAAGAATGAAGAAATAGTTGACTCAGCGGTGATCGGGGTCCCTGATGAAAAATGGGGTGAAGCCGTAAAAGCCGTCGTGGTAAAAAGGCCCGATAGCGCTATTACCGAAAACGACGTCATAGAGTTCTGCAGAAAATATCTTGCTGGTTTCAAAATACCAAAATCGGTTGATTTTGTGGATCAGGTTCCTCGTTCTTTTGTTGGTAAAGCCCTGAAAAAAGAACTTCGCAAGAAATACTGGGAGGGCAGAGACAGGCAAATATAAGCTATTCCTTCCCGCAAAGATAGTTCAACGATGCCGGCAGGCTTCTGTGAGACAAACCAATATCTTCTTGCTCGGTGTCAAGTATTAGCCAGCGTGCCCCCGTCAACGTAAATACTCTGGCCAGTAATAAATTTTGCGGCATCCGAACATAAAAATAATACTGAGCCAACTATATCGTCAGTTTCGGCGAGCCTACCCTGAGGTATTCTTGAGACAAGCTGTCTTTCGATTTCAGGGTTTGCCCAAATCGGTTCGCTGAAATGCGTACGGGTCATTCCAGGCCCAACGGCATTTACGAGAATATTAAGAGGAGCCCACTCACAAGCCATACACATGGTCAGCATTTTAAGCGCCGCCTTGCTCGCATGATAAGCGCCCATCATTATGCCCCCCCGCTCAGCGCCTACCGTGGTAATGTTTACGATACGGCCTCCTCCTTGTTTCATCATGACCTTGGCGCATGCGCTGCCCAATAGAAAAACAGCCTTCACGTTGGTATCAAAAATCTTGTCAAAACCATCCTCCCTGAGGTCTAAAAGAGGCCTGAAGAAACTACGCGCGGCGTTATTGATCAATATGTCTATCCTACCGAACGTTGTGACAGCAGTCTCCACTAATTCTTGGATGTCTTCATTTCGCGTTAGGTCGGTCACCTTGGCAATGGCTTGTCCCCCTCGAGAGGTAATATCGTCAGCCGCCTTCTGAATTTCAGATTCGGTCCTGGCGGCAACAATAACCTTGCATCCAGCCTCTGCCAGACCAAACGCAATTGCGCGCCCGATTCCCTTCCCGCCTCCGGTTACAATAGCCGCTTTATCAGTTAAGTCTGGGAGATAATCCATGAGGTTCGTCCCTCCAAATAGATGTAAATAGAGCTTGATCTGGTAACGTTGCTTAACGAGTTTGCGTGCAGCCGTGTAACGCTCGTGAAAAATCCACAGTTCCCGTTCCTATTGGCAAGTGGTTATCCTCTTTACGATAGCCAATTCAATCTAGCCGAGCTGGTCCTTTAAAACCTCGAAGGCTTACATATGATCTCCTTGACCTTTAGTTTCAAAAAGTCAGCGCTATTGGCCGGCTGCAGTAAGAGCGCAGTATCTACACCCTTGCCTGTTCCCGCTACCGAAATAATATCCTCGTCCGTCCTGACTAATCCCGCATCGGCGGCCATGAGAGCCAGTTCAATCGCAACCTTGGTCCCCTGGCCAAAGATACGTAACGTATAGGCCATTATTTCATCCACCTGATAGGAGCCTAATTGTTTCCTTATGCCGCGGCCTACACCACCAAAGGCATGTTGTGCGGTAAGCACGCTTATGCCCTTTGAAATCAATTCTTCGCGAACCTCTGCCGGCATCTCCTGGTGATTAGGTTTAACGAAACCTGTCACATGACTGACCGCAACGATATGGATCTCCGGATCCAGAATCTTTCGCGCCTTCAGAGCCGTGGCGCCGCTGACCGAGGCCAGTAACACCACTTTGATATTGAGTTCCTTAGCTCGCCGACGGACACACTCGAGGACTTGTCCTGTGTCACGAGGGCCAGGTTCATTGAAATATAGGACCGGCGTCTCATAATAGGAAGCTGGGGACTTCGTGGAGTTTTCTTCCATGGGACACTCCTTGTTCTGAGCGTTTTTTGCTTCTTCTTTGGTTTTGAACGGTCCTGCTATAATTCCGGTGGTTTTTCCCTGTGCTGCTACAACCTCGCACACACCTTGTTTGTCCTTAATGACGACCCAACTCTCCGCGACGGCAAAGGTGGAGAACAATATTAATGTGCAAAAAAGCGCTAGAAACTGCAACATGAACCGTTTAGTCATGATATTTAACTCAGTTAATATGGATTTAACTCTTCATAATATCCGTGTGGCCGCCAAGTAATTTTAAAAATTAACTCTACTCTATCTCTATAAATTATCCAGTCGGAATTTGAATTTCAGAAATAAAGTAATGGCGCATCAATTGCTGGAGCCATGGCCTGAAAGGAGTTGGAAAGCATCTTCCGTTTGCGGCTTCACATCTCCGAAGCCTAAAGTGGTAAAAGTGACGACGCTATAATAGGTCATGATGGTGAGTGAAAATGGTAAAGGAGCATCTGGTTTAATGTGGGCTGGGCCCATCGGATAATATAGAAAGCCAAAAGCCACAGCGATTATTATGGACCAGAAAGCCCAGAGCAGAAATGAACGACCACAATTGCAGGATGCTAACCATATCCCAAACTGGTCAAGCCTAGACGCTGACTGCAAAAATTTCAACAGGAACTCCAAATCCAAAAAAGAAAAAACTATCGGGGGGAATGCCAGGGCTAAGGGCGGCCTTTCGCTTGTCCATAACCCCAAGGACTACCGCTGATTTCCCTTCCTCCTTGTTCAAGAATTCCGTTCCTCTTGATAGTGGCTATCAGCAAGTTATCTCCCTGTCCATTGGTGGTTTCTGATCAAAAATTGACTGGGCCGACATATGTACTCGTGTTACCATATCCAGAACT
>JACWAG010000433.1 GCA_014874425.1 Syntrophaceae bacterium
CCGGGCGGCAATGAGCATCGCCTATTCGGTCACTCTGGTGAATAGGATCCGGTCTCTAGGGTATAAGGTGGCGGAGTTTGACAGAAATCGGACCCCGCCGGACCTTCAACTCGAAGAAGGCAGTACTCTCGCTTGGGGAGTCCAGGATGTCATGGAAGAACTCGGTAGGGTCCCTGACGCTATCTTCGATAAAGGAGCTTTGGGCAAAGTCCCCTTAATCAGGCTATTTGGTAGGGACCCGTCTTCAATAGTTGATCTGGTGGCAAAACTGTAAGGGGGGCCTGAAGTGAAATATACGGTTTCTATGTTGCTTATGAAAGTGAAACGACTTAATCTTAAAAAACATGAAACTTGCGCATCACATCTTTCGACTCCTCATAAATATGGTTTGAAATATGCCACCTAAACTAATTGATCTTCACGGCAGGACAATCGATTATCTTCGTGTATCAATCACAGATCTCTGTAATTTCAGATGCATATATTGCAGGCCCACTGAGGGTGTGCCATTAGTTCCACATTCAGATATCCTGAGATATGAAGAGATATTAAGAATCGTGATTGCGGCTAGAAATTTGGGAATTCGCAAGGTTCGCGTTACAGGCGGTGAGCCATTGGTCAGACGGGGGGTAGTGGATTTTATATCCAGGTTGAACTCTGAAATTGACCTTGAAGATGTGGCTTTAACTACTAATGGATCAAGGCTCCCAGAAATGGCCAAGGGGCTTTACCAGGCGGGTTTGAAGAGGGTCAACATCAGTCTGGATACCCTTAGAAGAGACTGTTTTCATTCGATAACCGGCGCTGATGAGTTGGACAGGGTCCTTAAAGGTATAGACGAATGCCTCGAGATTGGTTTTGACCCTATCAAGATCAACGTCGTTTTACTCAAGGGGATAAACGAATCTGATATAGCTGATTTCGCCGGACTGACCATCGAGAAACCTATTGACATAAGATTCATCGAAAGAATGCCGTTTGGCGCTGAGGTCCCTCCTCCCAATTCCCCGGCTTCTTTCAGCGCATTGCAAACGCTGAAGATTATTGAAAGGGTCTTTGGGGAGCTGCGGCCCATGGAACGAGCTGAAATGGCCGGCCCAGCCACAATGTTCAAAATTGATGGAGCGAAGGGAAAGATTGGTGTTATTGATCCGGTATCAGGCCATTTTTGTGGGACTTGTAATCGCATAAGATTGACTGCCCGTGGGTCTTTGAGACCATGCTTGTTGAGCCCCACGGAAATTGACATGAAATCATTTTTGAGAGCTGCTCCGAATGATAGAGAAATTGAAGCCTATATAAAGGCTGCGGTCTTGGCGAAACCGGCGAGTAGGTTTTCAAATATTAACAAAATAAGTGTTGGCATGAACTCAATTGGCGGTTGACCCTCCATTTTGAAAAGCTTCACTAAAATGTCCTCCAATGCCTGAAAAAATAGCTAAACCTAAACTGTCGGTAATCATTGTCAACAGAAATACATCTGATTTACTAACAAGATGTATATCCAAGTTATTGGAATCAAATATAGATGAAACACCTCAAATAATTGTAGTGGATAATGGTTCTACCGACGACTCCGTAAGGCTTGTCAGGAGTTTATATCCCGAAATCCTGGTATTTGAGGCCGGTAAGAATTTGGGCTTTGCAGCGGCTAACAATCTCGGTTTTTCGATGAGCGCCGGAGAATTTGTATTATTGCTTAATACAGATGCTCTTCTTGACAAATTATGTTTGGAGCGAATGCTGAAATTGGCCCAATTAGATGAACGTATCGCCCTTATTGGACCACAATTACTTAATGATGACGGGACACATCAGACATCGTATGAGGCTACCCCGACACTGTTGACTGAAACCACCAACAGGAGCTTGCTAAAACGACTATTTCCAAAACGATACCCTGGGAAAAATGAACGCCTTGTTGAGCCAAAGGACGTCGAGACAGTGATTGGGGCGGTGATGCTGATCAGAAAAAAGGCGTTTGAAGAAATTGGTGGATTTGATCCCCGTTATTTTTTCTTTTTTGAAGAGACGGATTTGGCTGTTAGGTTACGTCAGTCTGGTTGGAGAGTAGTGCATGATCCCCTCGCAAAGGCTTTTCATCTTCAGGGAGGTTCGGCCAAATCTTACCGTTCGGCTGCAAGGATAGAATTTTATAGATCTCGTTACACGTTCTTTGAAAAGTTTTATGGGTCGATGTCTAAGAGTTTTCTTAAAACGATAGTGATGATAAATCTCGGACTAAATGTCACAATTTATAGTGTGATGAATCTTGTGACTTTGGGGCTTTTCGAGAGAATACGGGAGAGATCTAAAGTATGGAGCGCCCTTTGGTCATGGCATCTCAAGGGATGTCCTGATGGTTACGGACTTCCCCGAGACTGACAGAATCGATAAAGAGCGCCCAAAGTCGTTTTTTCATGAATTCAGGTCAGGAAAAGGTTTTTCTCCATTTTGAGTAACGGTATAAAGCGCCGAGGCCGGCGACTCCACGTTCGGGACTTGGCAACACCGTCATGCCACGGTCCTGCAATTCCCGAACAAATAATTCCGATCTGTCACCAAA
>JACWAG010000434.1 GCA_014874425.1 Syntrophaceae bacterium
CCTAAAGCCTTGAAAAAAGTATAACAAAATACACCATCCACCTCCGTTGTTCTGTAAAGGTCCTTGATTCCTTCCTCAAAGACATGTTGGTCTATCATCCCCGCTTTAATTGCAGATTCACGAACACCTTCGATCATAGCCGTAAAAGTCTTTTTTGTGAAACCTTCAACAAATTCAGGTTTGCTTGAATCAACGTAAACCATTCGTGGAGAAACTCGAATCGAACGAAAGCCCGCTTGTTGTAAAAGCGGATATAATTCCCTTCCAACCATGGCGTTACCGCCTGATCTTTTCTGTAGTTCTACCTGACATTGAATTGCCTTACGGGCTGAAGGGCTGTCCGGGTAAAAAAAAGCAGAACCGTGATCACCTTCAATGACGGTAATTGTACCGCCAGGTTTGAGAATGACTTTTAAGGAGTTTAGCGCATCAAGCGGTCGAGACAAATGTTCTAAAACGAAACAAACGAAGATGTGGTCGAAAGCTTCCGGCCTAAAATGTAAATTGAAGATATCCGCCTGTTGGAATTGGACGTTGGTAAATCCCGCCTCTGTTACTTTTCTCCTGGCTTCGATAATTGAGGCTTCAGATATATCCACAGAAGTAATAAGCGCATTGGGGCTATTCCGAGCTAGGGTAACAGTCTGAGCGCCGATACCACAACCGGCTTCAAGAATACTGCTTCCGGTCGGATATGAAGTGTCGGAATGGAGCAATTCAACCAGGGTGGAAGCCTGGTCCTGAAGGCGTATGTTTTCTCTTGGGTCGTAACCGTGAACGTATGAGATCTTCATGGTTCTCCGTGCACATGCAATTGTCATGATTTTTTGGGAAAGAGTTGCATAACCAGTCGCCGAGTCTCATTGAGCCATGTCTGTCGCTGGTCATGAGTGCTCGTGACGATGACATTGAACATCCTGCGGTGGAAGATGTGGACACCGCATAACTCGAAAATGCAACGTTTCCACAGTGATTCCAAGGGATCACCGAAGGCTGACAGCTCCCTTTCATCCGGGGTGTTGGAAGTGTTAAGGACTAAAGCCGCTTTGGCTTTGAGCAGCCCGATGGGGACTCCGTCGCCAGTGTCGCCGTCTTCAAACCGGTAGGCTATGCCCGGTCTAATGACCCTGTCGACCCATCCCTTCAGAATCGCTGGCGGTTGACCCCACCAATTAGGGTGGACAATGACTATGCCGTCAGAAGACCGCAACTGTTCACAATGATGCTGTATGTTCTCCGGGACCAATCCCTGTTCCGGGATTTCCGCCTTGGTGAGGAGTGGGTCAAACATCTCGGTGTATAGATCGTGAAATACAACACGATGTCCGTTGTTCAGTGAAGTTTCGCACACGGTGGACGCTATGGCATGGATGAAACTGTCCGGGTCTGGATGACCAAGAATGACGAGTATATTCATTCGCTACCTAAACTTCTTTAACAAAAAAAGAACATGCCATAGAATCGCAACTAAAATTTGAGAATTATGATGAACCGAAATCACTTTATCGATTCTTTGAGCGCCTTTGCTGCGGAAAACTTGGGAGCTTTGGTTTCCGGGATGTTAATTTTTGCCTTGGTCTGAGGATTCAAACCTGTTCGAGCACTTCTAGTGATGACGGAGAATTTACCAAAGCCCGGGATGGAGATTTCCTCACCGGCGACCAATCCTTCTGCCATGGTATCGAAAATCAAGTCTATGGCTTCAGTAGCCAGCTTCTTTGTTATCTTGCCCTTCTCGGCGAGTTTGTCCACGAATTCAGTCTTTGTCATGTCTGCGCCTCCCTTGAACTGTTACTTGTGTCACGTCAATAATTTGAGCTTAGGCTATTTAAGGCACAGGCGCATTGGGTGTCAAGAGGAATAGATGACGGGGCTTCAACCAGAGCATGAGGATAGCTTCTGCGAGTGCTGTGGATTAGGCATTCCCTAATTCTTTATCCTGAAAGAATACGCCTTGTCCGGCTTTACTAGGGATCTCCTTAATGCCATCTGTAGTGGCGTAGAAATGAAAATCATGGATTCCAAAAACGCGTTGGGCGGCGCTTATGGCATGAAGAACCGAGATTTAGAGTTTAGGTTTTGTGACCAAAAGATGGCCGATTGGATGTTTACACTTGGAGAATTTGGACCGATTTGCGTTTGACCAAACTCGCTCCTCGAAGCAGTACAATATTCCTCAAAAAAAATGAATGTTCTGTCTAGACACTAAAGTCCATTTTATATTACTGTTTCACATGGAGATTTAGAGGTTGAGTCTGGCCAGACCATCAGGAGGAATGTCATGAAAAAGTCTCTAGGGGCGAAAACCCTTCTCTATCCAACCCCTGTTTTGATTGTGGGCACGTACGATAAGACTGGTAAGCCTAACGTCATGACCGTAGCCTGGGGTGGAATTTGCTGCTCCGTTCCACCCTGCGTCTCCATATCGGTTCGCGAGGCCACCTACACGTACAGCAGTCTCATGGAGCAGAAAGCCTTCACGATAAGCATTCCCTCGGAGGAATACGTGAAGCAGGCTGATTTCATTGGTATAGCCTCGGGGAAGGATACCGACAAATTTGTCGCGACTGGACTCACACCGGTGAAAAGTGACGTGGTGAACGCTCCATATGTTGGGGAATTTCCATTGGTACTGGAGTGTAAAGTCATCCACACCCACAAGATTGGCCTCCATACACAATTCATAGGTGAAATTCTGGACATAAAGGCAGACGAGGCGGTTGTGGGGCAAAGGGGCCCTGAGATCGAGAAGATCAAGCCGTTCCTGTGGGCGCCTGACTCTTCCCAAGGTTATTACGGCTTCGGTCAGCATCTTGGCAAAGCATTCTCCATAGGAAAAGACCTGAAATAGTCTTTCCCTGAGAACGTGGAGGCTCGAGAACGGTGATGAACCGACTCGAAGTTCCCAGAAATGGCACAACCGCAGCATAATTCGGGATAATCTACACTCATGTTCCGGGCCGGGCAGACAGGGTGCTTGAAGAGCCCGGTGGACAACCTGTGAGGAAGAAAACGGGCGTGTTATGCCGAAACCATCTAAACATAGGTTCGGCGTCATTTACGAATTCCAAAAGAAAGGATACCTTGCCCGACATGAAATTCCTAGTCGAGATTGACCATGTCAAGACAGGCCCGCCGTTTACCGAAGACACCCGTCGCTCCTTCATCGAATGCATTATTTTCCCGACATTAGACAAGGCCGAACAGCTTGTTCAACAAGGCCTCATAGTGGCAGGCGGACCAGCAGTCAGACGCATAGCGCTCCGCTTCATTGCGGATGTGGAGACACCCCAGCAGCTTGACCTGATTGTTTCGAGCCTCCCATTGTGGGCAGTCTCTGATACGCGAGTGACTCCGCTTATCGATTTCAGCGACCGTCGCGACCACATCCAGGCGCTACTTCAACGCATGACTAAAACTGACACCTAACAGGCGCTCCATGTGACACAGAGATGGTCTGAAAAGATTGGACAATGACATAAGCGGCTCTAAACTAATCAGACAGAAAGGAACGGCTAAAATGAAAATGAGAAACAGCAACAACGAGGTGACGGTCTTATTACTTGGGCAATATCGAAATTTGGTAAACTTTGGTTTTTGACACAGAAGATTCCCACGGTCTTTTTAATCGCATCTCTATTTTAGTGTTTCCCGGCTTCAATGGAACGAACATGAAGACTTGTTTACCAGATGCTCCCAAAAGTTTTGGATCTGGCTTTTCGTACCAAGATTTCTTGAGTTTCAAAAAAGCCTTATCAAACTGATCGGACCAGCTATATCCCGTACTTCCAATGGCCGCTGCAAGTACAATGCGGAAGGGTTGCTTTAATATTACCGTGATTTCGTCATTTGTAGCGAAACTGCTTTGCCAGGACCCAAAGACTAGGACAGCAATGAGAAACAAGCCTGTCAGGAACCTGACAGGCTTAGTCATTAATGATTTTATCATGCTGCGCCTCAACATGTAGATTTCCTAATAAGAATCCATGGGGAAAAGTGATGCCTCGCTGATGTCCGTTGGGTTGACTAGTTTTTTCTGTTTAGCATTTTTCTCAAAATAAAATTATCATTTATCATAGAATTTTCCATAATCTTGATCATGAAATGTGCCAGAGAAGGAACAAGAGTTCATTACATCACCCTTTTTATGTATTCGGCGCTCACTGGCGCAACTTACGTGCCTTCTACACGAATTCAGGATAGGAATCCAATATTCTTGACACCGGCGTGACAATCTTTAAGTCTGGATTCCTCCTGCAAGGCTGTTATGATTGTATTGTGCGTAATATCTCTCTGGTTCCTGAACGCGAACCTATTCCGGACTACCTTGAAATCTCCAGGAGTGAGTCCCGTTAACCCTTCAAGCGCCTTGGCAATGTTGGAATCGAGAGGTCTTCGGACAAGAGACGCAATGAGCTTTTCATAGAAGACTTGTTAGGCCACAAGTCTGGTAGAATTCCCACCCACTACTCCATGGCTAAAATAGCGAATCTCATAAGCGCTGCAAATGCGGTCTGTGAAGAGCAATCCCGCAAAAGTCCCGGACTGGTTATCCCGAAAAACAAATTCCGCCCCGAGCTGGTAAAGCAACTAGGCGGAACTTCTATGTAATTCTGGAGCCGAGGATGGGAGTTGAACCCACGACCTGATGATTACGAATCATCTGCTCTACCACTGAGCTACCTCGGCCCCGCTGGAGAGTGAAGACAATAGTCATCACACAATCGAACAAATTAAAACAAATGCTTGTATTCTGTCAACCTTAGTTCGATTTCTGAAAAAGTCTAACTGCAGTGCAAATGCCACACGCACGGTTCCCAGGAATGCCTCCTGACAGACCGACTATATTAGAAAAAAAACACAGGTCAATCCGAAGAGACGTCGTCTTCCAACGACTGTTATTGTCCCTGTGTTTTTATTGTCTATTTAAATGAGTCGGAGGCATCCAAGACTCGCTATTTACCCATCTTCATTCCATCTTTGCTGGATGGCTTAACCTCGCCGTTAGTATCTTTCATTTTCATGCCATGGTCCTTTTTGTCGACTTTCATCTCTTTGATCGGCATTCCTGGGGTTTTGTCTTTTGAGTCTCCTTTATCGACTTTCATCTCTTTGATGGGCATGCCGGGTGTTTTGTCTTTTGAATCTCCATTCTTGTTCATCATATTCATCATGGGGCACATCATTTTCTGTTGACCGGCCAATGCTTCCATCTTGGTCACCTGGTCAGGTTTCAAAACAGCCTTGGCCTTAGCTGCGCTTTCTGTGTCGATTTCCTTAAGCTTTTTCACCTGCTCGTCAGTCAACCCCAAGTCCTTTGTCCTTGAAATTATCGACATCGGCGAAAATTTCTCGCTGGACATCATGGCCTTACACTTTTGCATCATTTCCATCATGCTGGACATCATGTCTTTCTGGGTGTGAGGGGCCGATTGAGTCGGTTCCTTCTGTGGCTCGGCGGCTTTGTTAACCTGACCGTGTTCATTTCCCGCTGCGTAAACTAGAGGAGAAACGGCGCAGAGCGCAAGCATGCACATACTGATCAAGATTTTTCTCATGTTTTAGTCCTTTCTGATAAATATGCTATAAGACGCATCAATTACTACAGTTTCTGATAATTATGCAAATGCATAATCCAGAAACCGACACTATTTGTTATAGACAGCCTTTTGTAAAATTGTTTCAAGCGCTGGGTAAATTAATTCCTGCCTAATGCGCCGATGATGCCGCGAGACAAACTCGAAACACCGTCAATTGCGCTTACGTCATCACCAGCTTCAAGACACTTTTTAATCAGGGCGCTGCCCACTATCACCCCATCGGCCACATTCGACAGCGCTGCCGCCTGCTCTGGGTTCGACACCCCAAAACCGACCGCTACAGGAACAGACGTTAACCTTTTCAGGTTGGCCACTGTTTTAAGCAATGCGTCACCGACCACTAGAGCGCTCCCTGTGACCCCAGTCATAGAAACCAGATAAACGAATCCTTTTGACAAATTGACTATTGTTTCAAGCCTTTTCGGAGTCGTGGTGGGAGCAACCATGAAAATTGTGTCAATTTCGTGCGCTCGTGCGACCTTTATCCAATATCCGGCTTCTTCCGGTGGCAAATCAGGGATGATAACACCGGAAATGTTTCCGGCTTTGGCCTTGTCTCCAAACTCGTCTACTCCCATCCTGAGAATGGGGTTCCAATATGTCATCAGAACAATTGGCGCGTGGATACCGACGCTTACCTCACCGAGTGTTCCCAGTATCTTTCTAAGGCTGGCCCCATTATCCAGAGCAATTTTCCCAGCTTTTTGTATCGTAGGTCCATCGGCGAGTGGATCAGAGAATGGGACCCCGACCTCAATGACATCTGCGGAGCAATCATC
>JACWAG010000435.1 GCA_014874425.1 Syntrophaceae bacterium
AAACAAACGTTGAGAGATGCGCTCCACTATCATATGGTTGTTATTAATTAGAATTCCACCATAAATTATTGCAA
The DNA here is from genome assembly GCA_014874425.1 of Syntrophaceae bacterium. Lineage (GTDB taxonomy): Bacteria > Desulfobacterota > Desulfomonilia > Desulfomonilales > Desulfomonilaceae > CAJBEZ01. The sequence continues at coordinate 75 of JACWAG010000435.1, forward strand.
TTAATTTGGAATCTTGAAAGACCGGATATGCGGCCTCTAACGTCATGCCTTCCTTTGGAAGATTTGATCCGAAGCGCTGAGCCAGGGTCGGGTTATCTTCGATCAGTTTTTTAACCTCAGTGACCCTGAAACCCGAGGCGCTCTTGCCCGTCAATGAGGCTTTAACTACAGGAATGTTCGATAAGTTCTCGCTTTTAGACTCCAACTGAAAGGCTTGAGCTACCAGCATACCGCTCGAGTCCACCACAGCTAGAAAATCAAGGTCGTTCTCAAGATTCATCATTGCCAGTCGGTTTCTAATCGCCGAGAAATTCCCAGCCTTGACGTAATCCTTTATCTTGTCCGATCCCCCAATCATTCGGATTTTGAGTTCAAGGTTTTCTTTGTAACTGTTAACAATAAACACGGCGGTGGAAAGGTCACTGGAAACCTTTTTTTGGGCTTCTTCAATGATAGTGTAGCGGGCCAGACGCATACCTAAAATTAAGGTAAGCAAACCCACAAACACGGCAACACCCAAAAAGGCCCCTAATACTTTCTGCTTTAATGAAAAATCCTGGGCCCATCGACTAAAGGCATCCCAGCTTTTCCATGGTACGCGAATGGTCTTTTCCTGGTCCATATCCCGCCCACCTTCTTAAATTTTTTCGAGTATCTCCCTTTGAAAGATCCCTCTAGCTTCATCTACCGAAGTGGCATGAAATAATTCATCATCTATCAACAGGTTGACCCCTTCAGTGCATTTGTCCATACAAAACGAGCCCTTTAACTCAACTTTGTTTTCCAGTCTCGATTCTTTAATCGCATCTTTAAAATAATTGATGACTTCGTGGGACCCTTTGAGATGACAGGCGCTTCCCACACAAATAGTGATCACACGCATACGGGTCAACTCCTTTCGTGAGCTAGATAAAACAGGAAATTTGGCGACCTAAAAATCACAAAGCTCTCAAGAATTCGGGCCGAAGCATTCGGGAATCTCTAGAATTGAGAACCGAGTCTATTGCCGACAAAATTTTTCCCTTGTCCCCGGGCAGCGTCGCCCGGACAGGAAGATAATTCGAAGCGTGATTAGATCTAAAAACACAATTTGTGAATGACGATTCGGCTATTATAATTCTAAGCTCCTCTATAAGTCCGAAAGGGTCAGGAAGTTTGAAAGCGCCCCGAGAGAATTCTTCATACAATGGCGTGCCTGGGACTAATATAACACTTAGCGCTCCGACATAATCAGGGTCCATATCGGACAATATCTTTGCGGTTCCGTGCGCGTGGTCGATACTGCCTTCAATTCCGCCAATTCCAAGAAGGACTGTTACCGAAAGGTCTATACCAGCTTCTTTAACTCTGAGCCCCGCTTCCACGAGCTGTTTATAATCGGAGCCTTTACAAATTTTTGTCAACAATTTCTCGTCGCCGGTTTCAACGCCTAAATATATAATGCCAAGTTTCAACTTTTTGAGTTGTTTCAAATCATCTGTGGATTTCCGTAGAATGTCTTTGGCGCTAGCATAGACCCCGATTCGTTCCGATTCAGGATGAAACCGGTTTACGAGTTCCATGATTTCCGTCAACCGCTTTTGAGGGATGCATAAAGCATCGCCGTCTGCCAGGAATATCCGACGCACAGGTCCCATCTCCGTGGATTCAGCAAGATCCTCAGTGATTTCTTTAATATTCCTGACAGAAAAGTGCTTATCAAGGTAGCTCCCACAAAACGAGCACTTGTTGTGACTGCACCCCAACGTAACCTGTATTATGAGGCTCTCTGCCTCACTGGGCGGCCTGTAGACATTTCCTATATATCTCAAGAAAGATTTCCTCCGTTTTCTTTGTACTAATTATAGTTGATGCCTTGTTTGACAAATTTGTCAAAGTTCTTTATGGCATCCTCATGATCATTTCCGTCTACATTAAGTAATATATAATATACACTTTCCGAACCAGGAACCAGATACAGTATTTTTTTCTCCGGGATTATCGGGCCAATCATAATCGGGATCTTTTTCCCAGAGATAGGATCTTCGAATGTAGATTCAGTCCATCCGGGAGAAATGTCTCTGACGATTTTACCGTTTTGGGTTTGCAACCGTTTTCGCTTGCGTATGTACTTTGTACTAAAGACTACTTTATATGCGGTTTTGTTGCCAATAGGAACATATTCCTCACGGTCTCCGGGTCTAATCATTTCACCGTCAGGGAAAAGCGCTGGGTAATGAATGGCCAGATTTTCTATTGGTTTGGAAACAGGGGCTTTCCTGATTTCAATGGAGACATCATCAGATGTGTCCGAGAGTTTCGCCAGGCTGCTATTTTCACTTATTAACGGGAGGGGCCTGTATTTTATCTCTGACATTCCTCCGGGACCGAAACAGTTCTGAACAAGGACCGCGCCGATCCCTAACGAAATAACCTTAAGAATAATTCTCAGAAAGGGTGGCATTCGTTGTTATGGCCTAAAGTTCATTGAGTCGCAATGCGACTAACTCCCAGCCAACACCGCGACTAATCCTAATTGTTTACTATATCAGCTACCGCCAAAAAAAGATCGGATTCTCTTAATACCCCTATCAAATCTCCGTTATCATAGACAGGCAATACTGAAATCTTGTTCGCATACATGAGTTTGAGGGCAGCCAAAAGGTCATCTTGAGCCTGAATCACGCCTCTGATTTTTAGCATTACATGTTTAACCTTTGTATCAGCGTTTTTTATTACCCGAGATTGAAAGTTCAATCGAGATTCATCAAGTTCCGGGCTATCAGCCTGGGCAAACGCTACGGACACCCCTATGGCTTCGAGCCTTTGCGTCAACCCACCTGCTATTTCAGGAATCAGGACTTTTAAAATGGTCCTAAAATCCAAGATCCCCACTAAGCGTTTTGTTGAATCTAGAACTAGTATATTACGGTGCCCCGCTTCAGTGCATTTACCTACTTCTATCTGACAATACACTTTTCTCAAAGCCAAAATCGCTTCATATAGGGGGCTGTCTTGATTTATTACCGCGTAGTCCCTGATGGGCACCAGCAGATCTGTAACTTTTCTAGTTAATGGCATCGTAATTCCCTCATCACAAATTCAAGGAAGTGGAGAAAAGCAATTGAATTGGCTCCTCATAGGGTTTCACGCCGAATTTAGTGTCCGCCTGATCCTAAAATACCACTCGCGGCCAGACCCAGAATTACGGCTTCCAGGAATGCAAAAACGGCGTACAATTTATCATTGTTCTTCCAAAGGACTGGGACAATGACAAGAAAGCAGACTATGGTCACTCCCGCCAGGAAAGCGATTCCTATAAAATTGATGAAATCACCATATCGCAACATGCTGACCCACCACCAACCCTGATGAATTTCAGCGGTTTGCAAGTATTGATTAACACTCAGCGACCAATATTTGGATATTTCCGTGACAGGAATATATGGTTTGATTATTCCGAGAACATAAAGAGCAAAAGTGGCAAGGATCAGAATCAAGCCAAGGTACATGCCCTTTTCCAATATTCCTGCATACACGACTTGTTCCGGAGACGCCTGCAACGATTTGTGAGGATCGCCTTTCATGTGGATCACTCCTCTAAAGATTATTTTCCTTAACTGTCATAGAAGATACTTTTTTATACAACGTAATGGTTTTAGAATCCCAATCCCTTGCTCAAGGCTTTTAGACCGGCGAAAGCGAGCATGCCAATAACGATCCATCTTACAAGACCTGGCTTTGCGACTCTCAATAGACGTACGCCCACAAATGACCCACCCATGATCCCAACAAGAGAAGGAACCACGATCATTGGAATTACACAGCCCTGGTTCATGTATATCCATGCTGCTGATGTGTCTGTAATGGACAGCAAAAATTTGCTGGTCGCCACACTAATCTTGAGAGGCGCTCCCATGAGCAAATTCAGTACAGGCACATTCGCCCAACCTGCCCCTAATCCGAACATGCCAGCCATGATTCCTATAGCCACAAACAATATTAACCCCTGCCAGGTCCTATGAATCTTCCAGTCTATTATTTCACCTGTGCTGGCTTCCTGATAAACTCCATAAATCCTCAAAACCGAAGATATCGGGTCCGCCTTTGGAACATTCGGAACTGTGGATTTTTTCGCTACCAACATCAAAATGCAAATGCCGATAATTGTAACTCCCAAAGCGATCTGCACAACTTGAGTAGGCAGCGCCAGACCTATCATAGCTCCCAGGATAGCAAAAGAACTGGCTATCAGGGCCACAGGCATGGCCAGTCTCAAACTGGCCAGGTTCATCTTTAACAAACCAGGGCCAGCCGCTAAAGCTCCAGCCAAGGCCACAAGCAACCCGGCGCCACGAACAAAATCCAAATGAAACGGGAAAAAACCGCTGATTATCGGAACAAACAAAACTCCTCCACCTACCCCACCAAGCACGGCGGCAATCCCCATAACGAAAGTAACCACGAGGAGAAGCAGCGGCCAAATCCACCAAGAAATTGATGAAGTGTTGTCCACCGCCACCATGCCTTCATTGGCAAAACCGCTGCCAGCCAAAATATCAACCGACAATAGGAGCGCTAAACCCAACGCGCCCACTTTACCGGTCCTTATCATGTTTCACCTCTTGATATCGCATAATGTTAGAAAACGGCCTCCCCCTCAACAAAACCGACCCAGACTAGCTATTAAACAACTATCCGGAATTTTCACTTGAAGAGGGTGAGGTTAAATATAAATTCGAGTCCTATTGAAACATTACCATCCCTTGGTTTCTATAATCTTATCGATTTCAGCCTTACGGACCCGTGCTTCCTGCTCAGACTTCCTTTGGCAGGCGTTCCTGATTTTTTCAGAAAGTTCTTCAGTTACCGAAGGTTTTAGCAGGTAATCATACGCCCCCAGTTTCATCCCTTCTATAGCTGTCTCAACCGTCCCATGCCCTGTGAGCATGATAACTTCGGTGAGAGGCCAGGAAGTCTTGATCTCCTTAAGTGTGACCACACCACTCTTGCCGGGCATCATAACATCCAATAACACAACATCGGCAATTTCTTCCGTCATTCTCAAAACAGCTTCGTCTCCGTTCAGGGCTACCCTTGTCTTGAATCCCCGAGCTTCCAGACGCTCTGATAGCAATTCGGCAAATTCCTGCTCATCGTCTACAACCAGGACTTTAATCGCCATAGAACCCTTTCCTCTTACTTGTTTTTATCGCCTCGTTTCATGATTTCTCTTGCAGAATCAAAATCCCCTTCTTCTGCGAAAGACGCTGCCACCATGGTTTCTTCAATTTTTTTCTTATAGGCCGCTTTCAATGTCCTCATTAGCTGGTCTAACGCCACGGGTTTTCTCAAATACTCAAATACCCCCAGTCGGCGCGCCTCAACTTCATCGGCCTCAGACCCGTGACCAGTAAGCATGACAACCTGAACCCCAGGGTACGCTTCCCGAGCCCGTCTTAAAACTTCCATTCCATCCATGCCCGGCATTTTTAAATCAACCAGCAGCACGTCCGGTGGGTCCTCTTCGAGTTTTTTCATCGCTTCTTCGCCGCTCAGGGCTACTGAAGTGTCAAGGTTACGCATCTGTATACGTTCATCCAGAGTACGGACGAAATCTTCCTCGTCGTCTACCATTAAAACTTTGAATTCTTTCATTATGTTCCTCCAGCCATCCTAAAAGGCTATTTTCCCGTGTTCAAGTTCCGATGTTAACCGGACATACCAATTTTCTTTGTCAGTCAATCCCAATTGGCGTCGTAGGCGTTTTGTTCACTGAGGAAAGTGTACAATTAGAGAATTTTTTCCTGCAGATGATCCTATTGAGGCGCCGTTGTTCCTGAACTCGTTTTCGAGGGCATTCCACTCTGGCCCTGCTAATATTTTCTCCAGTAAAAACGAATTTGAAACTGGAGCGATTATGGTAACGGAGAACCCGTCATCGCCCATTGTGTGACCTAACGCCTTTAGTCTTATTTCCGAACCTTTGTCTATCACTGGCGCAAGAAATTCCAGGGTCCTATAGATCAGCATTCGCGTTGTCAATGGGTTTGAATTTAAAGTTATCGGCGTATCCGTCTGTTCAACGAAAAAATCTACAGCATTTAATCGACTTAATTTCTTAGATAAAAATATTACTTGATTCAAAACCAGGTTTAAGTCTTCGCTTTGGCGCTCAACTTCTGGTATGTGGCTGAATTCATTTAATTGGGCCATAATTTCAGACCCCCTTATAACCTGATTCTCAATCTTGCCCATTATTTTCAGGAATTTATCTTTGTAAGGAAACGCTGATTCATCGGACATGGCGAGTAGATCCTCAGCTAAACCGGCTGATTCCCTAATGATCGCAAGGACATTCTTCATCTCATGAGTCATCGCCGCTGTTATTTTCCCAATGAAAAGCGTATCTTTCATTACTTTCCCCGATCTGCTTCGACTGAAGATCTTCTTTTGACAGCCAAACCAATTTTCTCGATCAACTCTTCAATTTGAAGAGGCTTTATCAAAAAGTCGAAAGCGCCTTGACTTATACCGGAGACACCTTCCGCTGTAGAACTTAGGCCAGTTAGCAGAATGATGGGCAGATTCGGATAAAGATTTTTTACCCGCCCCAGGACAGCCGAACCACTCATACCGGGCATCATAAGATCCAAAACCATCACATCGGGTTGATAGGTTTCGAGGAGATTGAGCGCCTCTTCTCCGCTGAAAGCAGTACTTACCTGAATTCTTCTCATGCCTAATCGTTCAGCGAGAGTGAGAGCGAAATCCTTTTCATCATCAACCAAGAGGACTTTCCAACCGTTCATTTCACAGCCCTGCCTGTTCTGGAGTTTCTTTCGGTATATAAACCGTAAACCTCGTTCCTTCGCCTAGCCGGCTTTGGACCTCTATATCTCCACCCAGTCTCTTTATTATCCCGTAGGTTATGGACAACCCTAACCCAGTCCCCTGTCCGGCTTTTTTTGTTGTAAAAAAAGGTTCAAATATATGTTTCAATGTTTCTTCAGACATGCCTTGACCGGTATCCTCAACCGTCACTCCCAGCATTTTGTCATCTCGTGTAAAACTGGAGATCGAAACTGCGCCACCTTTATCCATGGCGGCTAAGGCGTTGTTCAGAAGGTTCAGAAAAACCTGCTGCAACTGACCGCGGTCAGAAGGGACCCTCGGCAGGGTCTCATCCAGGTTAAGATTTATCGTGACTCCTTTGTAAAGAGCTTCCTTCTCCAAAAAGCCCAGGGTTTCCCTTATTACATCATTAATATCCAAGATCTGGATTTCAACATCCATCCTCCTGGCGAACCCTAGCAATCGGTGAGTAATCGTCCGGCATCTCTCGACAGATTGAATTATGGCGCCTACCAGGTTGAGAAATTTCTCCTTATCAGGGAAATTGGTGGCGAATTCTATCAAATCCTTAATCAGACCAGCCTTCTCATTTATTATGGCCAATGGGTTGTTAACTTCATGCGCGACTCCAGCGGCCAGTCTGCCAATGGATGAAAGCTTGTGGGAATGTTCCATTTCGCGCATGGCTAAAAGTCTCTTGTCATCGCTTTCCTTCATCCGCTTCATCATGATATCCGTAAGCCTGAGCACCACTACAATTATGGCTACCAAACCAATTAGAAAGACAACCAGAAGGTCTGCCCGCAGAGTATACCAAGCTTTCATGACCTCGGAACGGGGTTTAATGAGCACAAAAATGAAATCTGTACGGTTAAAATAGGAATATGCCAGGAAAACATCCCGCCCAAGAGGATCTTTTTTCTCAATCACAGTAGGATCAAAGCTTTTCGGGAGGACTAAAGGAGATTGATCTAATACTTCTCCGTAGAATTTTGATTTGGTTTGAAACACGCCCTGCTGGTTAATGAGAAAAGCGTCGCTTTCCGGGTCCAAGTTCATTGACGATATAAGATCATCGAATTTTGCAGTATTTATTGTTGCTCTAACGATCCACTCTCTACCGTCGTCGGTGATATGCTGGACAGCTATGGCCACATGAGGGAACCTTCTATAACCCAGGAAGACATCACTTGTATAATGGCCGTTGACCTTGACCTGCTCGAACCATCCCTGTCCGACGTAATTCTTCCCATGGAGATCATAGGGTCCGGCGTAACTGACCTGTGTTCCACGTGAGTCGATAAGACCCAGGTCCACAAAACCCTCAAACTCCTTTTTAAGGACCCTAAAAATCCTGTTCAGATTTTTTTCATCAGCCAATTCTTCGTATGTGTAGGCTGAGGCGATAAAATTGACAGTCGAAAGCCGGCCAGCCAAAAACAATTCAAATGAATATTTGGCCTTGTTCACCAACGTCCTCATCGGGGCCAATATTTCGTTTCGGAGGGCCGTCTGATACTCGAAATAATTAATCACAGTCATCAACGCGAGTGGGACCAGCGTAATTATCAGCATCAAAATCGCTATGTTGCGTCTGACAATATGATATCTTTCGGGAGTGGTCCTCTCATCGGGAATATCAAGAAGATGAGATAAAATGTCTTTCAAAGACCTCATGAACATACTCACTGCCCAAGAGCATTTGACTCCAGGGACATTTGGTCAGATTAGTGTTGCAAACTATCAAACAGTCTTTAGTAGTAGAATGCCTGTTGAGACGCCAAGTGATTCTTGATCACCACATACAAAGATAGCGTTTCAAATTTATCATAGTTGCGGTGAAAGTTGAAGCTAGAAGCGCACAGTCTGTAAAAAAATTAAAGCCTGTAGTTATGATTTCGGGTTGGTTTCAATTACAGTTTGAAAGTAGTCGCGATTCAAGATATAATTATGCGCTATGTCTTGATTGTTAGAGACAAATTTCTGTGAGACTACCTAAAATAGCATACTTTACACTCTGGTTTCCAAAACCTTCGGAAACATTCATCTTCAGAGAAGTCTTAAACCTATGGGCAATGGGTTTGCCTTTAAAGGTCTTTACACTCTACGGAGAGCTTCAAAAGGGACTCTCCCCGGAAATGTCTTCAATTGGGAATGAAAACGTCGAGCATTTAGGCGTTTCCATTTTGAAACATCTGCCTAAGGATATTGCTTTCTGGATGAAAAGAGAACCAGGCGCCACAAAAAAACTTTTCAAGACAATCCCAATCCGTCGGTGGAAATCCGTCGAATTCGGCGCAGAAAATATCTTCGGTTTCTTTTGCGGTTTCTCTCTAGCCAAACGATTCCTCGAACACCCCTTTGATCACCTTCACGCTACCTGGGCTATGGGCCCGGCGACGGCAGCCTGGGTCACTTCGGAATTGACGGGTATCCCCTTCAGCTTTACCTGCCGCGCCGGCGATATCTACCCTCCTGATGGGGCGCTGTCCGAAAAAATAATGGCTGCAAAATTTGTTATTTCCGACAACATGACCAACTTGCCCTATCTTGAAGACATGGTTCCCGACTCAAAAGGTAAAATATTCGGGATTTATAACGGTATCCCACTTGAGAAGGCGGCCGAAGCCCCTGTCTTAATGACTCCCCCATACAAGATCCTCGCTCTGGGTCGTTTTGATCGAATAAAGGCCTACCATATACTGCTTCAAGCCTGCAAAATCTTACAAGATTCAGGTCTGAATTTCAGGTTGACGCTTGCCGGAGATGGTCCTAGAAAATTTCAATTGAAGTATTTGACTCGCAAACTTAGATTGACCGATAGAGTCAATTTCCCGGGTTTTGTTCCGTACAATTTTGTATCTGACCTGTTTTGTCATGCTGACGTGTTTGTTATGTCAAGCGCTGTTCACCGTACAGGCGACAGAGACGGCTTACCCACTGTGATTATGGAAGCCTTGGCACATAGACTGCCAGTGGTTTCTACAGACGTTTGTGGAATCCCCGAGGTCATTCACGATGGAACAACCGGTATACTGGTTCCGCAAAACGATCCGGATTCCCTGGCCAAAGCGATACTGACTATGATTCGGGATCGCAATTTTGCCTTAAATATGGCCAGAAATGGAAGAGATCTCGTCCTACGAGAATTCAATCAAGAAAGAAACCACAGAAAAATTTTTGAACTCTTTTTAAATAATTGATGCAACCCAAAATTAGCCCACCATACCGAACCGTTATTACTCTCCAGGATCTGGAATTCGGAGGGACACAAAGATATGCCGTCCATTTGCTAAAACACTTGAATCGGGAACTATTCAAGTTGGAACTCTGGGTCTTGAGGGGTGGGGAAGACATGTTGCCAATGGCTGAATCTTCAGGTGTTCCAATTAAATACCTGTCGAGAGATTCATGGGTGACACCTCGGGCGCTCTGGAATTTTTTCTGGAGACTCAAGGACGAAAAACCCGATGTGCTTTACACCATGACCGCAGTGCCAAATATTTGGGGACGAGTTTTCGCCGCCATTACCACTAATTCCGTCGTAATCTCAAGCTGGCGTGGAAGACAGGAACAACAGTTTGAATCATTTCTATGGAGATTGACGGACCGGTTGATATGTAACGCTAACGCGTTGAGGACGCATGTTATTAAAAGGCACCGCGTTGATCCTAAAAGAGTCGCTGTTGCGCCCAATGGTGTGGATGTCAATTTCTTCACTCCGGATTCATCTTGCCGGGACACTTTTCCCACAGTCGTATTTGTCGGACGCATGGTCAAGGAAAAAGACCCTTTCACCCTAATTGAAGCTTTCAGCCTTCTACGTAAACTTGTTCCCGACGTTCGGTTAATCTTAATAGGCCAAGGCTACTTGAATTCTAAACTTCGCCAAAAGGTCGCCGCAAGTGGGTTGTCGAAGCACATAGAATTCATTTCCGGCGCAAATGATGTACGGCCGTTCCTAAGGCGTGCATGGTTGTTTACGCTGTCATCAGTTTCTGAAGGGTTCCCCCAAGTTATAATCGAAGCGATGTCGTGTGGTTTACCTGTGGTGGCCACTTCTGTGGGTGGAATTCCGGAAATCATCGAACACGGTGTCAGTGGTCTACTGGTTGAACCACGCTCCCCCGAGTCTTTGGCGCAATCTATGGCAAAGCTATTATTGGCCGATGATACCAGAAATTCGATGGGCAAGAAAGCGCGCGAAATAGCCATGGAGCGATTTTCGTTGGAGCACGTCGTTAAATTTACTGAAGAAATTATCCTCGCCGCGGTAAGGGGTAAAGCCTAAGCCTTGTACCATCGTCCGTTTTCAAGAAGAAAAATCAATACAACTATTTGTTCACTCTCTTTTCCAGATTCGTCCTGTATGCGCTCCTTAACAACCACGGAAGCTATTTTATCTACATTCGGCAAATCTTTTCTGTCCTGATTTTCCATAACTTCAGGTGAAAATTTCAACTCGTAGCCAACAATCCTCACGGGATTCAAGCGGGCTGATTCAAGGTAATTTTCATAAGAATAAAATCTCTTGACGATTGATGATGGAGCTAACAAATTCCATATCCGGTCCGAATTTCGTGACATCTCGGCTTCGAAATAGTCTTTTATGACCGCCTGCAGATCCTCGAATTCTCCTGCGCACAAAGAGATTTGAAGGGGAAACAACAATAAAATGATCACTGCCGCAACTGTGAAAATTCGCAAGGTTTCTGTTTTCATCACGCAACAAATCGGAATTTTTGAAATCTCTCGATAAATTAGGTAAGGTTTATCAGCTAATTTTTATTCAATCCGAAGCATTCAAATAAAACAGGAGGGACCTTCCGCCAGATAATCTCCGAAGCATTATTTTAACAGACTTTTGTTAAGGGTTCCAACCAGCTTTACAGCCGCAGGGGAGAGCTGTCCCTGCTTGTGAAAAAATATATCAATAATCGAAACATCTGATCCATAATAGGCTTCGTTGGCGTCCCAATCAGCCTGTAAAACAGCTCCTTGTACAGTCAAACCTGCGAAAAGACCCTTGGCCCGGGAATAGGACAAAATCCCGGCTGATAATGAAATGTCTGTGTCTGCGGACGCTTCACGGCCAATAGGGCCAGCGGCCACTGAAGCGTCAACTCCGATTGTAAACCTACTCTTGAACAAATTCTTGAGATTAACGTCACTCATCACCAAAAGAGCCAACTCGGTCGATTGGACACCAATTTGCCAACCGAAACTCCCTCCATAAAGAGTGACAAACGCAGGAGGACCCCATTTCCGATCTGATGGATCACGACGCAGGGCCACGCCTTTCCCGTATTGGCCACCTATCCCCATCCCCGCTTTAATGACCGAAGGAAGTATAATTATGGCTTTGCTCCGATTGAGTAAATCACGAGGTATCCCACCATCTGGGGCCAGGAGCATTTCAGTTATGACTATTCGAGCCTCATTCAATCTATTTTCAAGTTCTAAATTCTCAGCACAGGCCAATCCCTGCCAAATGTTTTCCACTATTAACAAAAGACACAGTAATTGTAGCGCCCCTTTTTTCTTCATCTAATTATCCTTACAAAAAATCAGTACAATACGTACATGGTTCAAATGAATTTGTCAATGGTCGCCATACGAACGATTTCCTCTAATTTCCTTGACAATTTGAGACCATCTCGTTATGTGAATAACGAGCTTTTTCTTCACTGTATTCCTTATTAGAAACCTAAGGAGTCAAAAATGAGAATCACTGCATTCGGGCTGCTGGCGATTGTGTCGTCTCTAGTAATCAGCATTGGCTTAGGGTGGGCCGCTGAGGGACCTATTAAGGTGGGGGTGGTTTTACCCCTCACTGGTGAACAGGCCAAATTCGGAGAGATTGAAAAGAACTCTCTTGTCATGGGGTTGGAGGAAATCAACAAAGCCGGAGGAGTCAACGGCAGGCAAATCGAATTGTTGATTGAGGATGACACTGGAAAGCCTGATGTGGGGAGGTCCGCTGTAGAGAAACTGATTTCTCAGGACAATGTCGTGGCGCTTACAGGCGGATATTCTTCATCCGTCACGTATGCCGTTTGCGCAGTAGCCCAGCAACATAAGACACCATTTTTGGTAAGCACCGGCTCAGCGGACAAGATAACCGAGCAGGGATGGAATTTTGTTTTCAGGATTGCGCCCCCTGTAAGTGAATATCCAAAGGCGCTGAATTCATTTCTTTCAGAAGTGGTTAAGCCGCAAAGTGTAGCAATACTTTATGAGAATACTCTTTTTGGACAGTCAGGAGCCAAGGAATTTGCGGAGCAATGTGAGAAAGCGGGCATGAAGATCCTTATTAAGGAAGGATATGAAGCCGGAGCCGTTGACTTTAAACCACTATTGATAAAAGTCAAAGCCGCCAAACCTGATTTTGTTTATATGGTTTCGTATGTCATGGACGCGGCTCTTCTTATGCGACAATCAAAAGAATTGAATTTCAATCCCAAAATGTTCGTAGGCGGTGGAGCTGGTTTCACTCTTCCGGAGTTCGCCAAGAACGCTGGCGCCGCTGCGGAGTATGTTTTCTCGGCAGATCTCTGGTCTCCGCAGTTACCGTACCCTGGGGCCAAGGACTATTTTGAAAATTACAAAAAGCGCTACGGAGGGCCTACTGAATATCATGGGGCTGAAGCTTATGGTTGCATTTATGTGGTCGCCGACGCTCTGAAACGCGCCAAAGAACTCACACCGGTCGCAGTGCGGGACGCACTGGCCACTACTGATCTAATGACGGCTTTCGGCCCAGTGAAATTCGTTTCTTATGGCAAGAAAAAGCAGCAAAACGCTTTGCCGACCTATCTTGTCCAATGGCAAAAGGGAATTTTAGAGACTGTCTGGCCGAAGAACGTAGCCACAAAACCTTATGTGTATCCTGTTCCCGAATGGGCTAGTAGATAGAGCTGAGTTAGAACAGTGAGTACATGATCACAAGATTTTGCGCGAATTGATATTCGCTTCGGAATTCTTGAGTGTGTTTAATAATTTAAGAACGAAAATATGGAAGTATTCCTTCAAACACTTGTAGCAGGCGTGCTGAAGGGGGGGCTTTACGCCCTCATCGGTCTTGGCATGACATTGATCATGGGCGTCATGGGCATCATCAACCTTGCGCATGGACAGTTCATGATGGTGGCCATGTATATTACGTATGCGCTTTTTCATTTCTTCGGCCTTGATCCATACACGACGCTCATCATCAGCATGCCCTCTCTTTTCATCTTAGGCGTTTTGATACAAAAATATTTGCTCAACCCTTTGATGAAGGTCGAGAGTATCCTTCCTGAAAACCAGGTCCTGATGACTGTTGGAATAGCGATGGTCCTTACTGAAATCGCAAGATTTATATTCAGCTCAAATTATCTTTCGGTAAGAACATCGTATTCTTCATCAGCTTTCTACCTGGGTGGCATATCTTTTTCAGTCGCTCTAACAGTCGCTTTTGGTTTTGCCTGTTTCCTGACTCTCTCTTTGTTCTGGTTTCTTATAAAAACAGATCTGGGGAGGTCCATCAGGGCAGTATCTCAGGATAGTGAAGCAGCGGAGTTGATGGGGATTGATTCCGGCAGGATAAAAGTCATCACAATGGGGATCGGGGCTGGCTTGGTAGCCGCCGCTGGGACTCTTCTGCTGCCAATTTACTACCTTTTCCCGGATATTGGCGGACCATTTACCAGAAAAGCCTTTATTATAACGATATTGGGAGGTCTTGGGTCCACAGTCGGAGCGATATTCGGAGGTTTGACCCTGGGCTTGGCGGAATCTTTTGGAGCCACCTATATCGGAATGGATTTTGAAGATCTTGTGGGGCTTGTAATCTTTTTGTTAGTCCTATTATTCATTCCTGGCGGATTTAGACGTTTTACCAAGGTTTAGAATTCTATGAAAAGACCTTCCGGTCCATTTCTACTACTGGGTTTGCTGTTGATATTGCCTCTCATGCTTAGAGACGCTTATTACCAGCATTTAATGATACTTGTATTGATGTGGGTAGCGATTGGATCGGGGTGGAATCTCATTTCCGGCTACACAGGTCAGGTCCTTTTCGGAGCCGCCGCCTTTTTCGGCTTCGGGGCGTACACTGCGGCTTTGTTGAGCAGCAAGCTAGGTGTATCGGCGTGGTGGGGACTACCTCTTGGTGGAATACTTTCCGTCGCGATAGCTTTCCCGTTCGGTTGGATTTGTTTCCGCCTTCGAGGCCCCTATTTTGCCCTTGCTACTTTGGCTTTGAATGAAATCTTTCGTCATGTTGCGACTATTTGGGAATCACTAACCGACGGCATGATCGGGATCCTCGTCATGCAAACGTTTATTTCAAAGCTCCCTTACTATTATGTGGCGCTTGCAATTGCGATTTTGTCGATCGTGACTGTCGACGTTGTCATGCGATCACGTTGGGGATATTATTTCGTTTCGATCCGGGAAGATCAGGACGCTGCTGAAAGCATGGGTATCGATACGCTTTACTACAAAATGCTTTCTCTGTGTATCTCAGCGTTTCTCATCGGCATAGCCGGCGCCCTTTATACAAATTATATGGGATTTATTGACCCCAAGGTGGTTTTCTCTCTTCACGAAATATCAATCATGGCAATATTGGTGGGAATTGTCGGCGGAGTAGGTACGATTTACGGTCCTTTGGTCGGGGCCTTCATAATGGTTGCAGTTCAGGAGATCTTCCGTACCGGTGGATTTGGTATCCTTCATTTTATTGGCCAATCGACCGGCTGGCCATTTATGTCAGGTGTAATCAAGTACGTCAGTGAAGCTCATGTTTTGAGTTTTGGAATACTTGTCATAGTAGTAATTCTTTTTTTACCAAATGGAATCGTCGGAGATTGGTCACTTATCAGGAAATTTTTGATCAAGTCTAAAAAGCCGGCGGTTTGAGGAATATTATGGCTTTTTTCGAAGTCCAGGGAATAGTTAAATTTTTTGGAGGACTTGCCGCAGTTAATGGAGTCAGCTTTGAGGTAAAGGAAGGCGAGATTTGCGGTTTGATTGGGCCTAATGGCTCAGGAAAAACTACCATCTTCAATTTGATTAATGGTTACTTTCCACTCACCAAAGGAGAGATCCAATTTCAAGATGAGAAGATTTCCGAACTCAAGACCCACCAGATATGTCAGCGAGGTGTTGGTAGAACATTCCAAGTCGTTAAGCCATTGAAACGAATGACAGTCCTGGACAACGTGATCGCTTCCGCGTTTCTTAGGCATCACCCCCGATCAGACGCCATAAAGTTAGCTGAAGAGACTATCGAATTTTGCGGATTGACTCATTACAAAGATAAAATTGCGAAAAGCCTGCCCATCGCGTCGCGCAAACGGCTCGAGATTACTCGAGCTTTGGCTACGCAACCCAAACTGATCCTTCTGGATGAAACAGCAGCGGGACTCAACCCTCATGAACTTGAGGAAGCCATCACGTTAATAAAAAAAATTCGGGACTCGGGCATTACTATAATCATTGTCGAACATATCATGAAAGTAATAATGACTATTTCAGATCATATTGTCGCTATTAATCACGGAATGGTAATCGCCAAAGGGACCCCTGCGGGGGTTGTATCTAATCCCGAAGTAATTAAAGCCTATTTTGGAGAAGATTATCGTGCTTAAGGTAGAGGGCTTGAACGTCTCATACGGTGATCTCCAGGTCCTCTGGGATGTGTCCTTCGAGGTAAAAGAGGGGGAAATCGTTGTTCTTTTAGGCGCAAACGGAGCGGGCAAATCAACTACATTAAAAACCGTTTCGTCCCTTGTCAAACCGACAGTTGGCTCAGTGGAATTCTTAGGCGCTAGACTCGACCGGGTCCCATCACATGAGGTCATAAACTATGGATTGGCGCATGTTCCAGAGGGAAGGCGACTATTCCCCGATATGACCGTAGAGGAGAACCTGATTGTAGGTTCTTTAACTCGTGAGGCCAAGGCCAAACGAAAAAAGACATTAGAATGGCTTTATGAAATCTTTCCTCGACTGAGGGAGCGAATCAAGCAACCTACCGGCACGCTTTCCGGAGGTGAGCAGCAGATGGTGGCGATCGCCAGGGGCTTGATGTCATTGCCAAAGCTGATTATGTTTGATGAGCCTTCATTAGGCTTAGCTCCAATAATGGTTACCGAGATATTCAAGGTAGTTGAAATGGTAAATCGCGAAGGGGTGACAGTACTATTGGTAGAACAAAATGTTCATCATACTCTCGCTATGTGCGATCGCGCATACGTATTGGAAAACGGGAGGATTACCCTTTCAGGGACAGGTGAAGAATTTCTGAATAATGATCACATCAAGGAAGCGTATCTAGGTATTTGATTTCCGGCCTTTTGATGGGCTGCGGCACTGGTCTGGAATCAATTGCCGAACTGTCACAGGTAAAATACTTACCGCCCAACGGGCGGGGAAAAGAACAATAAAACGGCGCGTAACAATTCCATACCAGGATGTACGCGCCGTTTTTGGTTATTCCGCCGCTATTGCCACAGGAACTATCGAAACAAGCTTCCGGTGTTTGTCTTTCGCCCTGAATTCTACGACTCCGTCGATCTTCGCATAAAGAGTATAGTCTTTACCGACACCGACATTGAGACCGGGATGAATCTTGGTACCTTTTTGACGTACCAGAATGTTGCCGGCACGCACAACCTGGCCTGCAAATCGCTTCACACCGAGGCGCTGACCAGGGCTATCCCTTCCATTACGTGAACTTCCTCCAGCTTTCTTATGAGCCATGGCCTATCCTCCGCTTTTACGATTGTTGAGATGATTCAGCCTGTATTGGGCTGTCACTCAACTGATCGGATGTATTTCCCAATTGATTAATTTCTTCTACCTTTAAGAGAGAATACCATTGTCTATGTCCCTGTTTTTTATGGTAACCCTGGCGTTTCTTTTTCTTAAAAACGATAATTTTTCGATCACGAGCGGTTCGGAGCATTCGAGCTTTGACCGTCACGTTCTCAAGTAATGGGGTACCCCAAATTGGTCCCTCTTCACCCACAACCGCGAGCACTTGTGATAGTTCTACTATTTCACCGGGCTCGCCGGGGATCTTCTCGATTTTCAATTGGTCACCAGGGGCCACTTTATATTGCTTCCCGCCGGTTTGAACGATGGCGTACATGAAAACCCTCCTTAACAATAACGTTTTAATAAACCATTATGACGAGCAAAAGTCAAGATCAAACGATTTAAACCAAAATTCCCTGGAATGAAGCTCCTGCGCCTTAAAAGCCGACGGCCCATGGGAATACCCATGCGAACAGTTTTAAAAAAACTATTGCATAAACGGACGCAAAAAGATCATCCAAGAGAATTCCCCATCCTCCCGGCGCGTCTTGGATAGCATTTGATGGAAAAGGTTTAATAATATCAAAAAACCGGGTTGCCAGAAACGCCCAAAACACTGTTAGAAAAAAACTATGTGTGGAAAAGAAAAGAACTGTCAGAAAAAAACCAGCTATCTCGTCTAGAACAAACGTTCCTGGGTCCTTTTTTCCGCTTCGTTTCTCGGCCCACTCTCCCAACGCCACACATCCGAGACACGAAAGAGCCAGGAAAACCAATACCGCGACTCTTTGAAATTCAGGGGCGAGAAAAAACCGTATGAGCGCGTAAATCAATACGGCGGGCAGGGTCCCTACGGTCCCTGATGCGACTGGCGAATACCCCAACCAAAACCCGGTGCAAATGGCTTCTTTTGTTTTTTCGAAAAATCCGTCCATAATCTGTTAAAATCCGTCCAGTTCCTGAGTGAGTTGACTGTATATTTGTATACTTTTATCGGAACTTTATTCAAACAAGTTTTTACAGGTGGCCTGAACAAATTGTCTCTTATGATCATATTAGCTCGTCATGGACAAACTCGCTATAACAGCGAAGGTGTGATCCAGGGCCGAACAGATTCGCCTCTGACTCTTGCAGGGGTTGCCCAAACTCGAAAAATGCCCAATTTGGTTTCACAATTTCTACCCCGGGCCATTTATTCCAGTTCTTTGGGA
>JACWAG010000436.1 GCA_014874425.1 Syntrophaceae bacterium
CCTGAATTTATTAGTTCTCTCTCCCCTTCCTTTTCCAAATCTCCGGTGAACAAAACGGAAAAGTTCCGATAATCAAGACGCGTCACAGCAGACATGTCATTTAACTTCTTTCCAATGAAAGTTGGGTCTGGATGGAGGAAAGTTATCGAGGCTTCACCTATGGGAACTCTATTGATCGACGCGTTAGCAGGCGCGATTTGGACACCATGAGAACCTGCAAATGAAGCTAACTCCTGAACAGATTCAACAGAACCCCCAAGAGAATTAATAAAAAGCTTTCCCGTGCTGAAATTTCTCATAGTCGTAAGAGCCCCACCCATATGGTCTGATTCCGCGTGGCTGACAATTATACCGTCGAGTTGGTGAACAGCCTGCCAGAGAAGGAAAGGAGTTATGATTGACTGACCCGTGTCAAAATAAGGAGTCTTGGGTCCCATATCGATAAATAAGCCTGTAGCGCCCGGCGCTTTAATATATGCGGAATCGCCATTTCCAACATTTAAGAATACTATTCTAAGTTTGTCGGAATTGTTCTGTATGAACTGTCCGATCATCAACGCGGCGACTAGGATCATCCAACTTGAAACCACGACGAAAGCGCCAGATCTTTTGGGCTTCATGATGAAGTAAAAAGTGACGCACGTTGTTATGCATGAGAGTAACAATCCGAAATATCCAAGGTTCGGGATTTTCAGAGTTGACCCAGGTAATTTAGCCGTTACCACTGCTATTTTTATTACCAGCCAGACAAAGAAATCCGCTGGAACCATTAGGCATTGCCCAATTGTTGGGCTTGCTACCCCTATTAGGGTTGAAAGCAGTCCTATAGACAGACCTAACGTAAGAGCAAAATCAGAAACCAAATTGGCCGGTATTGAGTAAATTGGGATCGAGTGAAATATGTGAATGATTAATGGCGTTATAGCCATTGTGGCGGCAAGAGAAGAAACCACCAGCGACAGGAGAGGCCTTTTTAGCACATCAATAGATAGGAAGGATTTTTCTCGTTTCTTTGCTAAACCTCGATTGGGGTGTGTCTCCAAATCTTTGCCAGACCATGAGCCTGACCGAAACAATGAACTCTGGACGATCAACAGTATGCCGGCAACGGCTGCGAAAGAGAGTTGGAAGCTAGGTGTAAAGATGGACAAAGGATAGAAAAGAAGAATTACTATCGCTGAAAACGCTAGGCTGTTTAACGAATCCCACCGACGCTCCGTGATGAACGCCATCGCTAGGGTTACGCCAACTATCCCGGCTCTCATCGCCGGTGGTTTGAGGCCCACGAGTAAACAGTAAACGCTGACCGCAGGAATGCAAAAGAAGGCGGCGATTTTTGGAAGAGGGACCCAAAGCATAATGTTGGGAGCAATTCTTACAAGGGTCTTGATGGCGAAAAATGTCATGGCCGCCACTATCGTCACGTGTGAGCCTGAGGCTGAAAGCATGTGAACCAGTCCGCTGTTGGAAAATGCCTTGTTCAGGTCACTGCTGATTTCAGCTCGATCACCAAGTATTATTCCCTTATGGATAGCTCTTATGGCGCTTGCTTCAACATCATTGAACAATGTCCCGGAATTCTTTTCGATAAAAGACGACATTGCCTGTCGAAGCCGCGACAGCAGAGCAGATGGGTAGAAAGGCCATCCCGCTTCGACCACAACCAAAGATTGCGGACCACGGACATTCACAAGCCATGCGATCCCTTCGCTCTTGCAATCAATCTCCCAATCATATTCGCCGGGATTGCCGCGATTGATAGGGGTTCGGATATTCGATCGAAAAGATATTCGATCTCCAGAGACGAGAGTCGTGCAATTTTCACGTAGGCTCAGACGCCCATAACCCTGAAGAGTCTTATGGTTGTGGCTGAGGTATCCTGATTTGAGTAATATAATTCTATGGTCGGTGTTGTTTGCCAAAACGCGCGCAACGGTGGCAGTTATAACCTGCTTTTTCGGGGTGGCGACAATTGCTGTGGTGATGTTCAAAGAATCGAGAGTCAACGCCAGACCTGTAAATGTGAAAGCCACGAAGACACACACCCACACCAAGATTAGGCGTTGAAAAAACAGGGATACTGTAGCGACCACGAATGATAACAACAGGATTGCGCTGGTTGTGGGGTTGGAGACTCCAATTCCCTTATAACCGACTAATATCCCAATCACCAGCGCCACCAGAGCTAAGAAAGAAGGCCTCGCTGTGATCCATTCCCCTAAAATTTGTCGCTTTCCCGGCATTTGAAATATTTCTAAAGCTAGTTAGAAAAGTGTTAAATTAAAGATTTAATAATCGTTTAAGCTTATTTTAAAAATTTTACTGATCTTTATGCGGATGTTGAATAAATCCTTGCTCCCAGCAACTTGTGATGATAATCGAAATGTAACGATTTCGCACGGACAAATGATAGGGTATAGAAGAAATTGTCCCTGATCGTTATGATATAGTAGATTGTAAACCAAAAGGAAGATATTCTTTTTACCCGTTTCGAACTGTTTAACTTTGAATAGGCGTCAGGAAACTATGGAATCTTTTGGATCATACCTCAAAGGATTAAGAGAAGAGAAAGGTAAGACCCTAGAAGATATCTCTGTCAGCACTAAAATTGCTCTAACGAATTTGGATTTTCTTGAGAAAGACCGATATGATCTCTTACCGCCAATTGTTTTCGTGAAGGGTTTTGTGAGATCGTACGCCAAGGAGCTTGGTCTGGACGCCGAGGATACTATCAAGACCCTTGAAAATTTTTTCGGCACGAGACATCCCCAAAGCCATAACGATGACAAGCCTTTGATTCCAGTAGAAGAAGGCGCTCATGGACTGTCTTTTGTCCAGAATATATGGTTTACGAG
>JACWAG010000437.1 GCA_014874425.1 Syntrophaceae bacterium
CGGGTTAACGTTTCAATCCCCAGGCTATCGGGCAAATTCAGATCCAGAAAGACCCCGCTGACGCCTCCTTTCTTAAGACGTACTAATCCCAAAGCAAAACGGGATTCACACTGGATATCCAGATCAACAGTCTCGCAATCCAGGCACATTTCCCTAATCAGACGGGTATCGACGGGATTGTCCTCTATTAGCAAAATTGTCAGCCTATCTTCCAGCATTTCAGCCTCATTCTTTAGAATTCCAAACCCTGTCCAGGAATTGTGAAAAAGAAGGTGGCTCCCTTGCCTGGCTCTGATTGAACCCAGATGTTTCCTCCGTGTCGTTCAACGATCTTCTTGCAAATAGCCAGGCCTATACCTGTTCCTGGATATTCATCTCTATTGTGTAGCTTCTGGAATATTACGAATATACGATCCGTATATTGTGGATCAATACCGATACCGTTGTCATGGAGAGAAAAGAGCCAATTCCCATTGTATAGTTCAGCGGAGACATCGATCAATGGGGGAGAATCATTCTTAAATTTCAAAGAGTTATGGATGAGGTTCTGGAATAGCCGCATCAGTTGGGCGTCGTCACCAATCACAGTCGGAAGGTGGTCATGAGTTACCGTGGCGCCACTGTCCTCAATCAACAGTTGAAGATGGTCTAGGACCCGACTCAACAATGTTTCACAGTCAACAGGTCCAAAAGCTTTGCCGTGAGTCCCCACCCGCGAATATTCCAAGAGATCATTAATGAGCATCCTCATATGCTTAGCGCCGTCCACAGCGTACCCTATAAAATCATCGGCGTCCGCGTCGAGTCGTCCCTTGTAGCGACGCTCCATGAGCGCCATATAGCTTGACACCATTCGCAATGGTTCCTGCAGATCATGTGAGGCGACATATGCGAACTGTTGTAACTCCGCATTGGAACGTTCGAGTTCATCGTGAGATCGTCGTAATTCCTCTTCAGCCTTTTTCCTGGCGGAAATGTCTTCGGCAAACATGAGGATCCCTGATTCTCCCTGATAATCGATGGGAACTGAAGACACACTCACATCCACTTTTGCGCCATCCAGTCGAACAAATTGCTGCTCGATCTCCGGGACAGATAACCCCTTTTCCTGAACTTGTTCTACCCTTGACCTTACGATATCACGAAACTCCGGACTGATAATTTCCTGAATTTCCCTTCCGAGCAGTTCTCCTTCGCTCCTGGCTCCGAGGAGTTTCAGACCCGCCGGATTCATGTAGACCCACTTCTGTTTAACATGGACGCCTATCATCTTTGGAAGGAACTCCACCAACTTTCGATTACGCTCCTCACTCTCCTGGAGTTTCTGTTCCGCAAGCTTGCGCTCCGTGATGTCGATGCCGGTACAAATTACATTCTGCACATGGCCTTTATTGTCACGTATGGCCGTAAAGGACCACGAAACAAGACGACGACCATCGTTTTTATTGACCCAGTAATATTCATCTTCATAAGCTGACCTGCCGGACTCAAGCTCGCTAAAAATGGCCTTTATTTCGTTAACTTGTTCGGGGACCAACAAGAGGTCCCAAATGTACCTGTTCAGAGCTTCGTCGGGCGAATAACCGGTCGCTTCTACGCAGGCCTTGTTAAATCTCACTATTCTTCCGGCAGGATCGAGTACTGTCACTAGCGCTCCAGTAGTATCAAGAACGGTGGAAATGAAATTCCTTTCCATTTCCAGTCGATCCTGCCTGTCCTTCACCTCTTTGGACAGAAGAGCATAGGGCTTGGTCACACCAGTTTCTACAATCGCCTTGTACAGCAAAACAAATGACACTATTTTCAGATAATGACCGATGAAATTATAGAAGTCATACATTTCAGCATAAAGGCTGAACATCAATTCCTGGCCGATGGTCACGATTATCGATAAGGCCACCAGTTTCAAAACCCTCTTGTCGAAAGAATCGCCATGTGTCAGGAGCAAAGCCAAAGCGACCACAAGAATGGCGCAAATGGCATATTCTGATATAATCTTGAAGTTGGTGAGTCCAACTCCTTCGATGAAACATACGGGAAAATTTTTCCAGTAAAAAATGGACCCAAGCAGGAGGGCCGATAGGGCGGTCAATACTAGAAATAGTATTCCTATAGGCAGGCGTCGCTTCAAAAAGAACGGGGCGATCAGCAGGGAACCGCTCTCTATGGAACGAGCGCAGATCCAAAGTTGCGGAGACAGGTTTGGGCCATATTGTGGAAATACTCCCATCCCTTCGTAGGCCAGGGTGTGCAACAAATCAAAGCCTGCCACAAACAGGTAAGAGACTCCGAGAAGCAGAAGATAGTTGTTTTTCAGGACATATCTTGAGGCCCAGGTGACTGCAAACAGTCCCCCGACAACCGCTATACTGAATAGTTCGGCGAGACTGTGAAACAAAAGGTAGCTATCCAGTCGAGTCACATATAGGGCGATTAACGTTGCCGCCCCAATAGCGATGTCACGATAGATCTCGGTTTTGGATGACACCTCTTGCATCGGATCTTGGCCCATTATTAGGACCTTCTAAGCTAAGTGAGGATAATTGCCCCTAATACACAGCAAGTATTTTAATATAAGCAATGCTAAACACAAACACTTACTTGAGTAAAGAATTTTTTGCGCTGTTAAAAGCTGTTCGGTTAAGCGAAAGGTGAAATCAATCATGAAGAGTGAAAAAAATAATTGTTTCCCCCTTTATCAGTTAATTCTGAAAGAAAAGCTGTTGATTCTAAGTTGTTGACATAATTTCCATGAGGATTCGGCGATAATTATACTTGAGCGGCAACAACAACTAGTAAATTTGAAGATACGTATCCATGGCCTTTTTCTGGGCCTCATTCGTTAGCCAATGAATTTGCTCATAATTGGCGTCTAGCAGCTTAATTATGTTAATATCCAAAAGGCGCTTATTGCCTAGGTCTTTCAATATAGACATGGCGTCATTTTTGTTCATGCCATGTCTGTAAGGGCGCTCCTCAGCTAATGCCGTGAAAATATCGGCGATTGAAACGATCCTAGACCCTATACCAAGTTGTTTAGATGTAAGGTGAAAAGGGTATCCCGAGCCATCTAATCTCTCATGATGAAATGCGGCCCATTCAGCTATTTGCTGTATTCCACCTATGCTACTCAATACCATATAAGTCACATAGGTATGTTGGCGTATCACAGCAAATTCCTCGTCAGTGAGTTTGCCGTTTTTTTCTAAAATGCTATTGGGAATAGCCATTTTCCCCAAATCGTGTAGATTCCCCGCAACTTTCATTGATTCTGTTTCAAGCTCCGTCAGCCCAAATAAGCTGGCGATCATGGAAGCTGCGGCAGATACACCAGCCGAATGTGTCACAGTGAATTTTGACCTGAAATCAATCAAATTCCTAACAAATTCGGATATAATAATTAATTGACCAAGTTCAACCTCAATTCCTCGACCTGGAGCGCTGTGCAAAAGGATAGAGTACAGCCTTGGTGATGTTAGGTCCAGCCAAAAATCCTCCCGCCTTGCAACGGATTTCAGCAAATCAATCATCAGGGGATGAATTTGATTGTCTGACAGCGATGACACTCTAGAGATTAGTTCATCATTTTGATGTAAGATGTACTGTTCCCGATTGATAAATCGTTCTAGTGTATCAGCCAGAAAGAGAATCTGTGACTGCAACACTAGTTGATTTTCTATGGGCTCACTCCAGGCTCTCCATTGTCTGTGGTGATATCGAACTATTTTAGCACAAGGTTCGAAAATAGGGACCGTCTGAAGGAGGCGTCCTCCACGAACGCAATGGGCATCCAGATTTTCAGCCTGTCCCCTATAAAGAGCGACTTTTTCGTCTGGTGACAGTGCTCCTAAGTCGTGAAACAGGGCCGCCATAAAGAGATTTTTCAAGGGCTCCGGAGGTAAGCTGGCAGCTTGCCCGAGTTGCCAGGCCACAAAGGCTGACCGAATCTGACGTTGAAACAGGATCGGGCTACCCAAGTCAAGAGCATCGGACAGAGAAAGCGCCAAATTGAGAAGATTTATAGTGCCGTTATGATACATCTTAACTCACTCAACTCAACGATGGTCTGACGGTGTGGGACAATTGATCGAGACTTTTAAGCGCAAGCTGCTTGTTCATGCTGTTGCCCTTTGTTTGGGTAGGTAACTCCAGTAAACTTCATGAGGGAGGCTTATGTCAAGGCTCTTCTGAGGTCGCTTGTAATTGAAAAACTCGAAATAGGCTTTGAGCGCCTCCCTGGTTTCAGCCATGGATTCATAAGCCTTCCCTCCGGTTGGCAGAAGTGACGAGACTATTCGAGATCGGCCGCAGACTAATAAATCTCCATTTTGAGGAATTTATCCAATCGGCCGCTCCAGGCTTTCAGAGCCTTCTCCATTACTATTGATATTGATATTCCTTTTGCTCCCTGTTTTTGCAATTTACCCTGAATGGCCAGGACCTGACTGGTAAGTATAGTTCGCGCAAATCCCTTCTGGGCTTTTGGGAAAACCACTACATCAATAAGCCCGGTTTCGTCCTCCATGGTCAGGAACATAACCCTTTTGCCTGATTTGGTCGGTGGAGTATGGACAATCACCAGCAGTCCGATAACCCTAACAAGACTGCCTGATGGAAGACGTCTCAAATCAACGGCCCTAATGATGTTGCATTTTGCCAGCAAAGGCCTAAATACAGACAGGGGATGGGAGTTACAGAAGAATTTCATGGAGATGGCTTCGTTATAAGCCCGTGTTCTGTCTGTCTCATTTATGTATTTGGTCCTATCAGGCATTATAAGCTTCCTGGATCAATTTCCATTCGTAATCTTCGAGGCCTTCAAAAGCTCCGGCGATAGAGAGAATATCCTCTATACGTTTAGGGGTGGGAACACGGGCCAGAAATTCTTCGCGACTCTGGAATGGCCCAAATCTTGCATGATTAGCTCTAATACGACGGGCCATGGCGGGTCCGACTCCGTTTATCACATCCAACGGGACCCTTATTCCAGTCCCTTCAGTCATATATTCAACACCGCTCAAATTAACGTGTGGTCGGTATATTCGTATACCCCTTCTCCTGGCTTCGTTTATCACTACCGAATGCGGATATGAGCCCACCTGTCCGGCGTTGAGCAGCCCAAGATAAAAAGCCTGGGGATAATGAGCTTTCAGGTAAGCGCTTTGATAAGTGATGTGGGCGAATGAAGCGGCGTGAGCCTTACAAAAACCATATGACGCGAAGGCGGAGATCTGAGTGAAAACTTCTTCCGCAAGAGATTTGTCATGTCCCTGATCTAATGCCCCTTTAATGAAGCTCTGTTTCAGGAGTTCCATCTTTCTGGATTTACGGTCTTTTGTCATGGCTCTTCGGAAAGCGTCGGCTTCAGCGTAAGACAAACCAGCAAAGAAGTGAGCGACTCGTAAAACCTGTTCCTGGAAAAGAATTACACCGTAGGTCTCTTGCAAGACTTCTGAAATAGTCCCGTGTAAAAAAGGAACAGGCTCTTCTTTGTTTCGCCTCCGAATGTAAACGTTCACCATATCGCCTTCAACAGGGCCGGGCCTGAAAAGAGAAACTTCCGCCACCAGGTCTTTAAACTCTACTGGCTGGAGACACCCCAAAAGGCTGCGTTGTCCTGGAGATTCAAGCTGGAAAACGCCGACACTGTGAGTGCTGCAAAGCAGTGAATAAGTCCTTTTGTCGTTAAGGGGAATACGGTCAAGATTGAGGTTGATTCTTTTTTCATGCAATATTTCAAGGGCCTTTCTGATAGCGGTGTGCATACGCAAGCCGAGTATGTCCAGTTTGAGTAGGCCCAAAGCTTCAACATCGTCTTTATCCAGTTGGCTTACCGGCACTCCTTTGGGTGATCTGCCCACTGGCGACCAGACTTTGATATCGTCGGGCGCTATTATTATCCCACCTAAATGAACCGAGGTCTGGAAAGGAAGACCCGTCAGCCTTGAGGCCAAATCCACAAGCTGTGTTTCTTTCTTGATAGGAGCGCCTCTCAATTCCGGTAATTGTTCCAGGGATAGCTTCAGGTCACGTCCTCTAAGCGACCAGGGAAGGCATGAAGCAAGACGGTTTATCTCGTTCA
>JACWAG010000438.1 GCA_014874425.1 Syntrophaceae bacterium
ATTTTATCCTGTTTGGCGCTCAGCGTAGCTTACGGCCCCACCCGTTTTTTGACACGTCCTATTATCTTACGGAAAACCCGGATGTGGCAAAATCAGGAATGAACCCCCTGTATCATTTTATTCGCTATGGCAAACAACGGGGCTACCTGCCGGACCCTTTGCTGGAACAGACTGATGCGGAAAGTGTTTACAAAGAACTTTCCGGCGCATACTCAGATCAGGGAATATCCTGTGGTCCGCTGAGGCTTTCGGCGGCTCAACTACGAAACAGGCTGCTCACCCGCAGGATGTTAAAACTTTACGACATTACGCCGGAGCAAATCCGTTGGATATCAGAAACAAGTGCGTCATTCTCCAATAAACCAGACTTCATAATTGTTATTTACAGCGTAGAGGCTGGCCATCAATTGTCAGAAAGCCTGCAGTCGATTGTTGATCAGGGTTATCCGAACTGGTCAGTTGTAATATTAATCGACAATGAATCCGACATGCTACGAATTGAGGGTGAGGATCAAGTTCAGACATTACGGGACAAAAGCAAGTTGTCGTTTGTCAGCGGGAAGGAGGCAATTGGATCGACAGAATGGATTGATGGTGATTACGTGGCCTTTCTGAGAGCTGGAGACAGGCTGACTCCAAACGCTTTGTTTGAATTTGCTCACGAAATCAATGTCAAGAAAGATTGTGATCTTATCTATTGCGATGAATACAGGGGAGATTCTGAAGAGTTTTTCTTCAAACCGGGCTGGTCTCCGGAGTTGCTGTTCGGCGGAAACTATATCGGGGATTTCTTCATCGTTAGGTCATCGCTATTACATCAACTGGACGGTCTTGTAAAAGGAGTATCAGAAGCAGAGATTTATGATCTGCTATTAAGAATTTCCAACATCACTTCCAGAGTAGGCCGTGTCACCATGCCTCTTCTACACCGGACCAACTCAATCCACCATAATAGCCCCTGCAAGGCGAAACGTAACATCAATGATCAGCCGCGAGTTTCTATAATAATTCCGACCGCATATTCAAACCCGGATGGTAATCTGATTCCATGCTTACGCACAATAGTCGGGAAAACGTTGTATTCGAATTATGAAATTATCCTTATGGATAATAGCAGAGGCAAACTTGACGTAAAGGCAATCAGGGAAACAGTCCCAAGTTCAAAGGGGCTCAGGATTGTGGAACACGATGGGCCGTTCAATTATTCGGCAGTCATGAACAAAGGGGCGGACGAGGCTGAAGGGCATTATCTTCTAATGCTCAACGACGACATCGAAATTGTTACTCCGGACTGGATTGAGGCCATGCTGGAATACGCTCAAATGGATGAAATCGGTGTGGTTGGGGCCAAACTGCTCTATCCGGATGGCAGAATCCAGCACGCCGGTTGTTTTATAACTGACAATGGGGGTTATACTCGCCATGCCTTTCAGTACATGCCTGATAATAGTGAAGGATTAACTTCCGAGGTTAGAAACTGTTCGTTTGTAACTTTCGCGTGCGCTATGGTCAGGAAGGAATTGTTTTTCCAGTTAGGCCAATTGGATGAACAACTTGATGTTGAATACAATGATGCGGATTTTTGTCTCCGGGCTGTTAGCGCGGGCTACCGGGTAGTTTACACACCCTTTGCCACGCTCATTCACAAGGACTCACGGACTCGCTCTTCAGTGAAGATGGTAAAAATATCCAGGAATATCGAGCTGTTTTATGACAGGTGGAAGAACCTGATTGAGTCTGGCGATCCTTATTTTAATCCCAACCTTAGTCTTGATACGCCTGACTATGCAATTAGCGACCGGCCTGTTTTTGTGGAGCATTTCCAACCATTATCCGGAGGCGGCGATGGTCCTCACTCTGTCGATCCAATGGAGATCCCGCCAAATTCTATCCGTAAGCAGTCAAGCGCACGGGTCGTAATCGGTATCGATCCTACATCTTCACAATCCCTGAGGTCCTGGCCTTTGGAACATTTCGCCCGTTTATCGGATTTGTTGTCAAAGAAGCTAAGGGCTGAGATTCTTTTTTGCCGCAGTTCTGCAGATGGCGCTGAAACGATTTCCAGGATATGGGATCAGGTTCATGAACGTAATTCCGTACACATTGTAAGCAGCGCCGAAGGTCCAAAGGGTTTGCCAGAGACTCTGGAGAAGCTTGATTTATTCATAGGCGTCCTTAATGAAAGTAGCTATCTTGCCGCGGCGATTGGGGTCCCAACTCTTGTGATATGGCCGGGTCAAGTTGAGCCACAGGAATCATCTCCCATTGGAAGCCGGGTAATGAGTGTCAGAATGGCGACTACTTGTAGCCCTTGCCGTAAGACCAACCCACAAGAGTGTCCTTATGATGTCAAATGCCTGAAGATGTTGTGGCCGTATAAGGTTTTTGAGGCTTCGAGAAAAATCCTTGGGGTGTTTTGATAATGAGCCCAGATTGAATAGCCATGACAGGGATAGAACCGTAAATACAGGGCGCACACGCGGGCGCGCCCCTACGGGATCCGATTTCCACCGACCGTAGGGGTAGACCCGCAAATCAAGAGGGCGCACACGCGGGTGCGCCCCTACGTAATCCGCGACGATTTGGTTTTGATTGACCGATATGTCCGATATAGTTTGACTATCACTGGGGAATAGGGTATTGCAATTCCTGCGTCAGTAAAATTGACTGGAATGCGCAACATGTGGGGGGACAATTATTCACAACATGTTTAAGTATAGGGGGCTGCTGGTTAATCTCGTGCACCGTGAGCTAACTGTTCGGTACAAGAGATCAGTGATTGGGTTCATGTGGACTATGCTGAATCCTGTGGTTATGACTGTGGTTTATACTGTCGTATTTTCTACAATATTCAGGTTTCCGACAGAAAATTTTGTCATTTATTTTTTGTCAGCCTATCTGGTGTGGAACTTTTTCGCGCAGAGCACCACCGCCGCTTCGAGGTGCATAATAAGCGCTGGCGGACTTATCAAAAAGATTTACATACCAAAGATTGTTCTGGTCATCTCCGTCATAGTCGCCGGGCTGGTTAATTTCGGAGCTGCGATGATTCCGTTGATGGGGGTAATGCTGTTGCTGGGCAAAGGGTTGCATGCGGTAACGTTATTCCTCATCACGCCAGTCATACTTGCGACGATGTTCACGATGGGGATGGCCCTGATACTGGCTTCTATGACAGTGTTTTTTACTGATGTAGGTGAGTTTTACAACGTGATCCTGATGCCCTGGATGTTTCTTACGCCAATAATGTATCCAATGGATATAG
>JACWAG010000439.1 GCA_014874425.1 Syntrophaceae bacterium
ATAGAAAGAGGGACGCTCAGCATGATGGATAACGGCCTAATAAATGATTGAAATTGCAGCACCAGCAAAAGATAAACGACCGCCACTGATAACGTAAAAACGAAAGAAATCGCCGTAATTAATTGACGGAGTCGGTTTATAGCGCCAACTGGCACGACTTGATATCCCACAGGCAAAGGCACTGAAGACTTAATCTTTGCCATAACCTCTTTAAAAACATCATACAAGGGCCGACCCTGAATCGTAAACTGGACCCTTGCGCATCGTGTGCCGTTATAGTGATTAATTTGTAAGGGGCCGAACTCAGTATCAACTGAGGCCACAGTGGTAAGAGGGACCTGAACACTTGAGTTTTTTGGAGAGGTCAAAACGACCCTCTTTATGTCTTCAACTGTTTTCTGTTCATCAGGAGGGCCGGTAACATTAACAAAAAAATATCTGCCACTTACATCATACTGCGTTGTGGTTTGCTGACCGCCTCCAGCAGCCTCAATAGCGTCAGCGACATCTTGGGGTTGGAACCCAAATTGGCTAGCCCTTTCGAGGTTGACCCGGACTTGCACCTCAGGTTTACGAAGAGCCAAATCGGTGTAACGAAACACTATGCCAGGTATTTCTTTGCCTATATCAAGAATTTGGTTTACCAAACGCTCAATTATTGAATAGCCTACCCCTACGATTCTCACATCAACTATACTAGACCTGGAGTAAATGTCGCCGAATAAAGGGAATTGAATCGGATTTATAAACTTAAAGGGAAGGTCGCGAGAACTTTTGTAAGCCTCGCGTGAGATCTTCTCAACTGATACTCCACTATCCTCCTCCCTGTCACAATCGATGTAAATCACATTTCTCGCATCTTGGCGATTTGGAACCGCGACCACATGACGCACACCTCCGATTTTCCGCCACCTGTCTTCGAGGATTTTCATCAACCTGCTGTTTTCATCCAGGCTTGTGCCCTCGGCAGTTACTACCTGGGTTTTTATAAGGTTAGTCCCACCGGTAGGGAGGTAACCGATCCCCGGTAACATTTTGCAAGATAATCCGAATAATCCGACTACTAGCGCTATCAAGGCGGCTTTACGCCATTGTGAACCCAAAAAGAAACATAAAGAATGAATGAGACCGTGTGATATCGCTGTACCAATTTTGTCTAGCAGAAAAAACGGGGCCATGAGTTTTTTGACAAATCCTTTTGGTTCGGTATCCTCCTTCATCCATCGAGAAGCCAACATGGGAACAACTGTGAATGCGTCGAATAATGACAAAAAAATCGCGGCTGAAATTATGAACGCCACAGGTCCGAATAATGTCCCAACTTCTCCCTTCAGCATTAACACTGGCAAAAACACCGCCGCGGTGGTAAGCGTGCTCATGAAGACAGCGGCTCCGACCTCTCTGGTACCATCCACACAAGCATTTATTACGCTTTTCCCCTCCTCATAACGGTGCCTGTAAATGTTCTCTAAAACCACGATAGCGTCATCTACGATCATTCCTACCGATAAGGCTAGTCCGGCAAGCGAAAGAACGTTGATGGAGTAATGTCCCAAATACATGGCAATAAATGTGCCAATGATAGAGACAGGTATCGATGTCGCCACTATAAAAATGCTGCGCCAATTCTTGAGAAATACAAACAGGACGAGGAGCACCAGTAAAACGGCCTCTACCAGAGATTCTTTGACCACACTAATTGCGTCCCGGATATATCCGCTGGAATCATAAATTTTCTCAAAATTCGCCCCCCTGGGGCCATATCGTTGTTGGAGAAGCTTCACTTCACGGTCAACAAAATCGATTACGTCAAGGATGTTAGCGCCGGCTTGGCTGAGAACACTGAATATGATTCCTCTTTTCCCATCTATGCGACAGTAAGAATCCGGTCTGTCATAGGAATCCTGAACATTCGCCACATCAGTGAGATACACAACCGGATCTCCAGGTGTCGAGACGACCAGTTTGCTAAAACCCGCGGCGTTTTGAAATTCGTTCACAGTCCGAAGTGTCCATTCCCGGGTTCCTTGAACAAAATACCCGCCACTTTGATTGAAGTTGGCGCGATCGATGTAGTTCTTGACGTCGTTGACTGTTAATTTCCTTGCCTTTAATCTTTGCGGATCAAAGGTAATTCTCATTTGACGAGTCAGGTAGCCATCGTATTGACAATCTCCAACGCCGGGCAACCGAAGTATCCTGGGTATAATTTCAAAGTTTGCCCATGTTGAAGTGGTCACCAAGTCCACATCCCCGGTCAGCGAGAACTGATAGATCGGTAGAGTGACTCTATCGGAAGCCTTTATTATTTGAGGCTTTTGTACCTGACTGGGAAGCGTGTTGACTTTTGCGAGATTGCGTTGGACTTCCGCAGCGGCGAGATCCAGATTGGTCCCCGGATTATAAAAAATAACTACAAATGATTGCCCGTATGCTGAAAAACTTTGAGTGTATTGCATGTTTGAAACGCCGCTTATGGCGTCTTCGAAGGGGGTGGTTATTTCCCCCTCCACCTCCTCAGGCGCAGAGCCGGTAAATACTGTCGATACAACCAATATGGGCTGGTCAGTATTGGGTTTCAGCTCTACAGTAAGGAAGGTCATGCAAACATAGCCGAAAACTAGCACAAGGAGAACTCGGACTATTACCGTAATCGGAAATTTGACTGAAGATTCGACTATGTTCATTCCAAGCCTATAACGCCAATCAAGGACCTAAGAGTATGGCAGCCAACTGAGGCTGATGAGGTTGAAATTCACTCATACGGATTTGCCATGGGAATTCTCACCATTATCTTCCAAGCTGATCGGCTTGATCGTCCAAAAACGATTCTTGATATCGTCAAGTATTGTGTAAACTACTGGAATAAATATCAGAGTGAAAAGCGTAGCTACCGAAAGCCCGCCAACCACAGCCATAGCGAGACCATTGTAGATCTCGGCGCCAGCTCCATGTTTGAGGGCCAAAGGAAGCATTCCCAATACCATTGAAATGGCCGTCATGAATATGGGACGCAGACGCCTCTGGCTGGCAAGCGTTAAAGCTTCGTCCCGTTCTATGCCTCTCTCTATTAATTGAACCGCATATGTTATCAATATGATAGCATTCTTCACGACTAATCCAACCATCATGATGTAACCCAGCATAGTAAACGAATCAAAATGCACCCCGCTTAGATTCACCAAAATGTTCGCTCCTATAATAGAAAGAGGAACACTGAGCATGATAGACAGGGGTCGAATAAATGATTGAAATTGCATGACCAAGAGAAGATAAACAACAATTACGGATAGCGGAAAAACGAAGGATATCGCCTTTTCAAGAGCGCTGAGCTGATTTACGGCGCCGAACGGAACAATGCTATAGCCTATTGGTAGAGCCACCGCAGATCTAATCTTATCGCTCAATTCATGATAAACTTCTGACAATGACCTGCCTTGTATGGTGAATTGGACCGTTGCTGCTCGATTGGAATTGTAGTGGTCAATTACAAGCGGTCCAAATGTTGTTTCTACTGACGCTACGCTGGTGAGTGGAACCTGAATGTTCGAGTTCTTGGGAGATGTCAGTATTATCCGTTTAGCGTCTTCTACCGTTTTAAGACTACTCTCTTGTCCCATGACATTGATGTAAAAATACCTACCATTTACATCATATTGCGTGGTCGTTTGCTGACCACCTCCAGCCGCCTCTACGGCGTCAGCCACATCTTGGGGCTGAAACCCAAATTTTGCCGTTCTCTCGGGATCGGGTCGCACCTGTACCTCAGGTTTCTTTAAGGCTAGGTCTGTGTAACGGAACACGATGCCGTCGACGCCTTTTGCGATGTCCATAATGCTCTTTACCAGGGGTTCAACAATCTTGTAGCTATCACCAACAACCCGAAGGTCCACTATGTTCGATCTTGTGTCTATGTTTCCAAAAAGTGGGAACTGAATGGGATTGAGGTACTTGAAAGGCAAGTCTCGGGACGTATCGTGAGCTT
The DNA here is from genome assembly GCA_014874425.1 of Syntrophaceae bacterium. Lineage (GTDB taxonomy): Bacteria > Desulfobacterota > Desulfomonilia > Desulfomonilales > Desulfomonilaceae > CAJBEZ01. Next base: position 3,986 of record JACWAG010000439.1, read on the forward strand.
CCTTAGCTATTCGTTCAATCGGGACCCCACTGTCCTCTTCGCGTTCGCAAACCAGAAAAATTACGTTCTGGGTAATATCTCTGTTTGGAACTGCCACTATGCTTTGGACGCCTTTGATTTTACGCCAACGGTTTTCCAGGATTTGCATCAGCCGACTGTTTTCATCGAGACTGGTTCCATCAGCGGCTGCTATCTGGACTTTGATAAGATTTGTCCCACCGGTCGGCAAGTACCCCATTCCGGGTAACATCCAGCAGGATACGGCAAACAACATTAGAATAGAAATAATCAGAGCAATTTTACTCATCTGGTGAGCGAGAAAGAATTTTAGAGTTTTTATCAAGTTATCTGAGACCGCGCCCCCGATTTTATCCAGCAGGAAAAGCGGCCTCATAAGTTTTTTGAGAAATCCTTTTGGTTCGGATTCCTCCTTCATCCATCGCGAAGCTAACATGGGAACAACCGTAAAGGCGTCGAACAAGGACAAGAAGATTGCGACCGAAATTATGAACGCCACCGGTCCGAACAATGTCCCAACTTCTCCTTTCAGCATCAAAACGGGCATAAAAACGGCCGCAGTGGTAAGTGTGCTCATGAAAACCGCAGTGCCGACCTCTTTGGTGCCATCGACACAGGCTGCGACTACATTCTTTCCTTCTTCATAGCGATGCCTGTAGATGTTCTCCAGAACCACTATAGCGTCATCAACGATCATCCCTACGGATAGGGCCAAGCCTGCTAACGACAGAACATTGATCGAATAACCCCCTAAATACATTCCGATGAACGTGCCAATGATTGAAACGGGTATAGAGGTCGCCACTATAAAAATGCTGCGCCAATTCTTGAGAAATACAAACAACACAAGGAGTACCAGTATAATGGCCTCTACCAGAGATTCTTTGACAACATTCACCGCATCTTTTATGTAGTTGCTCGTATCAAAAATTTTTTCAAACTTGGCCCCTCTAGTGCCATAATCCCGTTGAAGAAGCTCCATCTCATGATTGATAAGGCTAATTGTGTTAAGGATGTTAGCTCCTACCTGATTCAGAACGTAAAATATGATTCCTCTTTTTCCGTTTATGCGACAGTAAGAGTCGGGTCGGTTATAGGAATCACTAATATCGCCTATGTCTGAGAGATATACGACTGGGTCACCAGGTTTAGAAATCACAACCTTGCCGAAAGCTGCGGCGTCAAGAAGTTCTCCCACCGTGCGGGTAGTCCATTCCCTAGTTCCCTGGACAAAGTATCCACCACTTTGATTGAAGTTAGTTTTATCGATAAAACTCTTGACATCGTTGACAGTTAATCGTCTGGCCATCAGACGCTTAGGATCGAACGTGATATTCATCTGGCGGGTCAGGTTACCGTAATATTCACAATCACCTACCCCGGACAATCGTAATATTCTGGGCGCTATATCCTTGTCTGCCCATGTTGAGGCGGAAACCAAATCCATGCTTCCTGTAAGGGCAAACTGGTAGACGGGGAGGGCGACCTGACTGCTGGCTTTGAAAATTTGAGGAGTCTGAACCGTTTTAGGCAGGGTGGTGACTCTGCTGAGGTTGCGTTGGAGTTCGGACGCCGCCAAATCAAGGTTTGTTCCGGGCGTATAAAATATCGTGATCTCTGATTCGCCGTACAACGAGAGGCTTTGGGTATAAAGCATGTTTGACACGCCACTGATGGCTTGTTCAAATTGAGTGGTGATTTCTCCTTCCACCTCTTCAGGCGCTGCGCCGGTCCAAAGGGTGGTAACCAGCAATATAGGCTCTTCAGTGTCTGGTTTCAGTTCAACCGTCAGAAAGGTCAGACAAACGTAGCCAAAAACTATTACTAGAAGCACTCGAACTATTACAGTTATGGGATAGCGAACTGAAGACTCAGCTATATTCATTAGATTCTAACTTTATGGGCCTTACGGTCGAACTGTTTCAACTTTAAGGAGTTCATGGTCTGATGTTGGGCTGCTTTTGCCTCGTGCGTAACATTTCAATCCCTGACTTCTTGAATAAAAAGCGCCCCCTCTTTATTACCTTCTTGGCTGCTAATTCTCGCGCTTATGTGAGATAAAAATTTCATCGTTAAGCAAAATCGTATAGATATGTTGCAGATCTTCCCAGATTTTTAGGACTTTGAAATCAAGATGTTACTTTGCCTGTTGATCTGTTTGCAAGGAGTCTTTCCGTTAGTTCGATAAAACGAACAAAGCCTCCCTGAGCTAATAGCCCAAGAGGAGGCTCTGTTTGCAAATCAACTGTGAAAATCCGGACTTGAATCTAATCCATATTCATCCCGGCCAACTTCTTCACAATATTTTTTCTTAACTTCATGTCAAATTGGGAAGTGATGGCGATCTGTTCCATTATTGGTGAGCCACCACCGTGAACCCCAGCGTAGTTAATAGACGCTCCCGCAGCCGAGCAAGTAAAATCAGTAAAGAACAACCAGAACTTTATTTGTTCTTCGACAGGAATTTCAGGATTTCGCTTGAGGTACTTTTCCAAAAGTCCCCTGATTTCATCGTTGAATAAATCTTGTTCGAATGGAAATGTCGCGGGCATACCGCCGGCCAATTTGCACAGTATTTCCTGTTCATGATAGACCGAATCTCCCGTAAGGCAGCGGCCGACATTGGCATATATAGAATTGGGAATATAGGATCCAGGACCGTAAGGGCGCACGCCCATGCCGGGGATAAACAGTTCCGGTTTCCCGAGCGATGACGCTGTGTAACCGGCGGCGTATCCCAACTCTGAGATGGTTATAAGTTCAGCGAGGTGTTCTCGGACATGGTCAGCCTTCTCAATTCCATTTACTTCAGACGCCAGAGAGGCCAGACCGAGCAAGATGTCACCGACCGCCGGTTTGCAGCCGGAGTAGCTGTGGCGATGAAAGAGGGCGAATAACAGAGCGCAGATACCACCGTGCTGATATTCACCGCAGAGAAACACCCTGTCCCAGGGCACAAAAACATCGTCAAAAATCACATAAGAATCCGCTCCTCCCCAATTAAAGCCGCGCTCTACATGAATACGCTTACGAAAATTATGAGGATGGACTACCTGTTTGACACCCTCATAATCCCCCGGAACCGCGAAAGATACCGCGTAATCACCTTCTTCAGGAGTTAGGGATCGGGTAGGCAGAACTAGAATTTCGTCAGCGACGGCGGCGAACGATATGTGAACCTTGCATCCCCTGACTACTATTCCGTCGCTCCTCCTTTCAACAACGCGAAGGTAGGCGTCTGGATCTACCTGTTTGGAAGGTCGTTTCATCCGCTCACCTTTTACATCAGTCTGTGCGCAAGAGCCGACCAGGTCGTTCGTTTGGAAATATTCCAACCATTTCAGGAAATTCTTGTGGTACTCTGTTTGTCCTTTGTTGCCCCGGTCCGCCTCATATGAAACAGCGTTGATTGAATTCAGGGCATCGACCCCCATGCACCTTCCCACACAATAGCCTGTTCTCCGGCACAAGGCCCTTGTCATGTCCTGCTTCTTGTGTAGGTCATCAATACTCTGATGTACATGGCAGAACCTGTTGATTTTTTCTCCAGTGAGGTGAGAGACGGCTGTGCACAAATTTTCTATTTCTGGGTCCTGTGTCGCTTCGAAGGTTGTCCCGATGACGTCGACAGAAGGGATTAATTCTTCATGGTCCCTTCCAATTTTATCTCCTTTGAAGTACAGGTTCCGATTCAATTTGTTTAGTCCGTCTATATATTGTTGTTTTGTTCGCATATTTGTTCTCCAATCGTATTTGATGATTTGGCCCTGTTATTTTTTTCGAGTTAGAGAATAATCTGGCATCCCCTCTTTTGGGGGCGTAAAATTTTTTCTTCCCAATTTAGGAACATTAGGAAATCTTCTGGCCCAAACCGGATGTTCGTAGAGCACGTTTTCAACTTCAACAGAGTAGAGTGACCTCCCTCATTTGATACATAATGTATTGATACAAGCAGAAACTGAGCCGAAGAAGCCAGGAAATTAGAAGGTCGTAGGCCAATTGGCCAACTGTCGGCCGCTTCTATGCCCTCCACGAGCGCCTCTGGCCAACTTGAGAGTTTTTATCAAGACTTTACGCGTATCCGTGGGGTAAATCACATCATCCAACAAATGTAGTCCAGCCGCTTTCCAAGGCGCTCCTGCGGCCCTAATTTGGTTTTCGGCTTTGTCTCGGGCCGCCTTGACGTCATTCGATTCATCTATTTTCCTTCGATATACGACATTGGCTGCGACTTCTGGAGCCATAAAGCTCATTTCGGCATTTGGCCATGCCATTACGAAGTCGGCCCCCATGCCGGTTCCGCACATGTTGGAATACGCCATACCATAGGATTTACGAATAACAAGAGACACTTTTGGAACTGTCGCAAGCGCTACGGCTTCGATAAAGTTGATGATCTTGCCAGGCATCCTCTTAAGTTCCGCTGCTCTACCAACCAGGAACCCAGGGGTGTCATGAAGGAAAATGAGCGGAATGTTATAAGAGTCACAAAGACATATGAAACTGCAGCATTTGTCACATCCGTCCGGTCCCATTGCCCCCGCGTTATACATCGGCTGGTTAGCTATGACGCCAACTGTGTGTCCGTCGAGGCGGGCCAAACACGTAATGACGCTTCGGTCGAAATAAGGCTTGATCGGAAATATTTTTTCGTCATCAACAATTGTGTTGATAACCCGGTTCATGTCGTATCCACGTCGAGATTCATCGGGGACGATTGTCAGCAGCTTTTCCTGTCTGGAATCTTGGTCACTGTCTCGTGATGGAACCTCTGGAGGTAACTCCTGAGCGTTAGATGGCATGTACGAAAGAAACTCTCTAATAATGCTGAAACATTCATTTTCGTCTTCAGCCACTCGATCTACCTGACCTGTTATTTCAGCGTGGAGCTTCCATCCACCCAGGTCTTCGTTTTCGACTTTCTCACTTGTGGCCAGCTCAAGGACTCGAGGGCCGGAAACAGCCATACATGATCCTTTTACCTGGACAACAAAATCAGCTAAGGCCGCCAACCAGGACGGAGCGCCGAAACATTCCCCCATGATGGCTGCGATCAATGGGGTCTGACGACATCTGGCGGCAGTTTCTTTTCTCATGGTCATTGAGCTTAGTCCTTCAGATCCCATGATATCAGGAATACGGGCGCCTCCTCCTTCGCCCAGATTAATCACAGGATAACCCTTTTGGGCTGCCCAACGGCTCAAACGGCTCTCCTTTTCAACACCTACCCGACCTCCACTACCAGCCAGGACAGTGGCGTCATCTGCTGTGACAGTCACCGTCCTACCATCAATCGTCCCGAATCCGCATACTTTGCCGTCAGCGGGTGTTTTATCTTCCATACCAGGAACATCAGAATGGTTAAGCGATCCGATCTCGAAAAAGCTCCCCGGATCCAGCAGTTTTTCTATACGATCCCGGGCCGTTCCATGTCCTTCAGCATGCTTCCGAGCGACCTTTTCAGTCCCTCCCATTTCCATGGCCCTGGCTTTTCGCCAAACAAGGTCCTGGGAGGTCTCTTTAATTCCCATTGCCGCAAACCTCCGAAACCGACTTTGAATCAACGACGATCAAATCAATCAATGGACTTCCTTTCTATAATCGTGGCCACTCCCTGGCCGCCTCCTACACAAGCGTTGGCAAGTCCATAGCGCCCATTCCTTGCTTCAAGTATGCGGGCTAAAGTTCCGACAAGTCGGACCCCGGTCGCTCCAAGCGCGTGTCCAATGGCGATCCCTCCTCCCATGATGTTTACTTTGTCGGGATCTATGCTCAATTCCTTGATACAGTTCAGAGCTACAATGGCGAAAGCCTCGTTAATTTCCCAGTAGTCCACATCTCCGGCTTCTAGGCCCGCAGCCTTAAGCGCCTTTTTACTGGCGGGCACTGGTCCTGATCCCATTATGGTGGGATCTACGCCTGCAAAACCAATGGAACGTATTGCGGCCATCGGTTTTATGCCCTTGGCGATAGCAGTCTCTTTGGACATCAAGACCATGGCGCTGGCGCTTGCATTCAAAGGTGACGAGTTACCAGCGGTAATCTGGTGACCTTCTTTAAAAGCTGGGCGAAGTTTTGATAGATCTTCTATAGTAGTATCGCCCCGGACCGCCTGGTCCATTTTTACGGTTATTCTCTTTCCGTCCGCCTGCTCCGCTTCAATCGGTAATATCTCTCCGTCAAAGAAGCCGCTCTCTTGAGCTTTTGTAGCGAGTTGATGAGACCTGACGGCCCATTTGTCCATATCCTCTCTCGAAAAATCGGTCTGAGAAAGTAGCTTTTGAGCGGTGAGGCCCATGTTAGTGGATGTCATCATGTCCCAGTGCAGATATTCAGGAGCCGCGAACAACTTAAGGTTTGGAGCGACAAGCCCCGCCTCTGTAGTCGGTCCTCCCATAGGGACCCTAGTCATGTTCTCCATGCCTCCAACCAAGACGATATCCGCATTATTGGTGGCAATTTCCAGAAACCCCATATGTATGGCCGCCATAGAAGAACCGCACTGCTGGTCGACAAATTTTGCGGGGATAGTGTATGGAAGGTTTGCCAAAAAGATGGGAAAACGGCCTCCATAGGCCCATTGTTCCCCGACCGCAGTAGCGCAGCCCACAATAAAGTCATCGATTTTTTCAGGCTCGATTCCTGTTCTCTTGATAAGTTCTGGGAGCAATTCAGCCAACAACTCATCTGCTCTCAACTTGCAAAACACGTCTCTGGAAGGATTGGTGGGTCGTGAACGCGACTGGGCGGTCCTAAGGTATCCAGCGACAACTACTTCTCTCATCGAACGTCTCCTCTTGATATGTGAAATCTCAAAAGTCAGGTACGGATATCAGTCATTGAATACTGAGTTGGTCATGTGAAGTGTTAAGAATTCATCCTCTATCAGTCTTGTGGCTAAACCCTGAATTTTGGGCAATTCATAATGGAAGAAATATTTCATAGTATGGATCTTGCCATGATAGAACTCTCCGTCATTCTCAGAGCAACTACTTGCCAAGGCCTTTTGAGCGACTACGCCCTGAGCCAACCATTGCCATGCGATGGTGATGATCCCGAAAAGTTCAAGAAAGAGGGTTGCATCGGCCAGAAATGCTTCCACTTTTCCCTTCATTGCAATTTCAACTCGCTGCATAGTGACCTTTCGCAGCGCATCCATGGCTTCTGAAAGTCTATCTGAGTAAGGCTTCAGGTCAGAATATTGCTCCGCGGACTTTATGGTAGCCTGAAGTTCCTCGAGGTAGAGTCTCAATGCCAGCCCATCCTTAGACATCACCTTGCGGCCCAGCAGGTCCATAGCCTGAATACCTGTAGTTCCCTCATGGATGGCGTGTATCCTGATGTCTCTATAGTATTGTTCCATCGGGAACTCCTGGCAGTACCCGTAACCACCGAGTATCTGGAGCCCCTGACTTACGGAGAGTATGCCCATTTCAGATGGATAGGTCTTTGCCACAGGTGTTAAGATGTCTAGAAGCAGAGCGTGACGCTGTCCTTGCTCGCTTCTCTGTGTGTGTGCAAGGTCCGCATACAGGCAGCACTGAAGAATTAGTGAGAGGGCTCCTTCGACCACGGCCCGCTGGAACAGTAACATTCTCCTCACATCTGAATGCTCGATTATTGGGACCTGTGGGAGTGTCGCGTCTTTGCCGGACGGATTTCTACCCTGTGGCCTTTCCTTGGCATATTCAAGGGCAGTATAATAAGCAGCCGTCGCGATCGCTGTAGCTTGCATGCCCACCCCGAGGCGGGCCTCGTTCATCATCTGAAACATGTACGACAACCCTCTGTTGGGCTCTCCGATCAGATATGCTCGGCAGTCGTTATTCTCCCCGATGCTGAGCTGCGTAATCGGACATCCCCGATAGCCTAATTTGTGATAGACCGTGGCCACGGTAACATCGTTAGGCTCCAGGGCGCCATCACTTGTGATCCTATGTTTGGGAACCAAAAACAGGGAAATCCCTTTGACACCGGGAGGCGCGCCTTTGATTCTGGCAATCATCATGTGTATGACATTGTCGGCGCCATCATGGTCTCCCGCCGAAATAAAGATCTTCTGTCCTCTGATGCGATAGTATCCCTTGTCTGTGGGCTCGGCTTGCGTGCCAATGTCAGATAGAGAACTACCAGCCTGCGGTTCAGTGAGCGCCATGGTGCCCTGCCATTCTCCAGCAAGCATGCGTGGGACATAAGTTTCTTTCATTTCATTTGAGCCAAATGAGACTACTAGATGAGCGGCCCCGGCAGTTAAAAGCGGAAAACCGGTAGAAGAGAAATTGGCCGCCGCAAATACATAGTTGCAGGCGGTGGTCACGGTAGTCGGTAATTGTTGTCCACCTACCTCATACGGCATAGAAGCGCCGATCCAACCACCTTCTCCCCATTCCTTCATCATGGTTCTGACCATTGGGTGGACTTTCACAGCCCCATCTTCGAGCACTGGCGCGTCTTGATCCATTTCTTTGAGGTATGGATACATCAAATCACGCGACATCTTTAAAGCGGTATTTAGCACCAGTTCGTACGTTTCTCGTGTATGGTCCTCGTAATAGGGTAGACTCGAAAGGCGCTCAACATCGTGCACTTCGTAAAGCAGGAAATCGAGATTACGCCTACTGACGAATTTTTCTGACATGAAAATCTCCCTTACGCTTCGTAAAAAGTTTTTCCTGAACAGGACATTTTTTCGAGGAGCTGAGCCGGTTTGAAACGTGTCCCGTATTGCCGCTCCAGCTCAACTAATTTGTTGTAAACGTTGGCTATTCCCCATTTATCAGCGTATCTTAGAATTCCTCCACGATATGGAGGGAACCCTGTGCCGTAAATCATGGCCAAGTCCATATCCTGAGGTCGATCGCAAACTCCTTCTTCAATCATGAGCGCCGCTTCATTGATTGCGAGCGCCAGCATGGCGTCAACAATATCCTGATCGGAAACTTTCTTGGGTGAGACGCCGTTTTTATTGAGATAGCCTCGAATTACGTCTTCAATTTTTTTGTTGGGGACAGGTTTGGCGCCACTGTAGTCCATATATCCGGCCCCGGTCTTTCGTCCATAGCACTTGGTTTGATAGACTAATTCAGTAAGAGGATGAATTTTATATCTTTCGCCCAACTTTCGCTCGAACGTTTTGTTGACATGATAGTTGATGTCTATGCCGGTAAGATCGGCAAGCTCCGCGGGTCCCATAGGCATGCCGAATTCCTTCATCGCTTTTTCTATCTGGTTTCCGTCCACCCCGTCTGCGACCAGGTATACCGATCCACCAAAGAGGCCGCCGAGTTGTCTGGAAACGTAAAATCCGGGAGCGTCATTTACAACAATGGGGGTTTTGTTGATCTTTCGACCGAACGCCACCGAAGTGGCCAGAGCATGGTCCGATGTCTCCTTGGCGCAAATGATTTCAAGGAGTGGCATACGGTGGGCGGGATTGAAAAAATGCAAGCCGATCATTCGTCCGGGGTCTTTCAGCACTGTAGCCATCTCAGTAATGGGTAGCGCTGAAGTGTTTGTGGCAAATATGGTTTCTGGATTACAAGTCGCTTCGAGTTTCTTCCATATGTCCTGTTTGACCTTCATGTCTTCCAGGACGGCTTCAATTATTAGGTCTGAATCTCTGGCGTCATCGAGTGAGGTTGTAGTCTTCAATTGGTTCTTCAGAAGTAAATCTAGATCAGTCTGGGTCATTTTTTTCTTTTTAATGTGATATTCGAAACTCTTACGTAACAACCCCAGGCCGCGAGCTAAAGCATCCTCGTTAATGTCCCACAAAACTGTTTCATACCCACCTTTTAGCAGTAAATGGACAATCCCAGAGCCCATTACCCCACCACCAAGCATTGTAACCTTTTTGATCAAGCGGGGTTCAACGCCTGCAATGCGGGGTAGGCGGCCTGCTGATCTGGTATTGAGGAATATTCCGATGAGGTTTTTAGCTACATCAGACACTGCGCATTCAACAAAAAGCTCATTCTCACGACGAATATCAGCTTCAATATCGAATGAGAGTCCTTTTTCCATAGCTTCAATGACTTTGAACGGCGCAATGTATCCTTTGGCTTTGGCCATAGCCATGAATTTAGCTCCATTGGCGACAGCCTGGAGTTCGCCAGCGCTTGGGAGCCGATTGTATCGGTTGCGAGTCCGCCTGCTATTAAGCGATATCGATCCGGTTATAAACTTATGAGCCGCTCCAATGGCCACGTCTATCAAGTCTTGAGGTTCAGCAATTTCGTCGACAAGTCCCCTGGTCAAACCTTTTTCGGCCCTAATCGGATTTCCCGCAGTCATCATTTCAAGAGCGTTGGGCAGACCTATAAGCCTTGGAAGGCGCTGAGTTCCACCGGCTCCCGGGATGAGCCCGACTTTAACCTCGGGTTGACCGAGCTGTACACCTTTGGCGGCTACCCGGTAATGACAGGCCATGGCAATCTCCAGCCCGCCTCCAAGAGAATTTCCGTTTATTGCGGCGATAACCGGCTTGGGACCCATTTCAATCTGGTTCAAAAATGCAGACGTCCCCATTACCTTTTGTAACAAAGTTTCTTTTTCCGTCGCCCGATAAACCTCGGTCAGGTCTGCGCCTGCTATGAAGTTCTTGCCTGTACCGGTAAGCACGATCGCATTTACACTTGGGTCCTCAAAACAAGAGGAGATGGCTTCTACCAACTCCATAACAAAGTGTTTTGAGAGTTGGTTTACCGGTGGGTTATTCATGAAGATCGCTACCACACCATCATGGTTTTCTATTTTCAAGCTAATAAATTCAGACTTCATTTTTGATGTTCCCCTTCTTGCTTTCCTGTTCTTTTAAGACCCTACGCAGAATTTTCCCGGTCGCGTTTTTGGGTATTTCAAGGAGAAACTCAATGACCGTAGGACACTTATAAGCGGCCATTTTCCCCTTAGCCCAATCGATTAGTTTTTGTTCGGTAACTTTACCGATGTATTCCTCTTTTAAAACGATAAATGCCTTTACAGACTCTCCCTTTATAGGATCCGGGATAGGAATGCACGCAGCCTCGCTGACTGCGGGATTACGCATTAAAAATCCTTCCACTTCCTCTGGCGCGATAGCGTAGCCGGAAGCCTTGATCATTTCTTTCTTTCTTCCCAAGAAATAAAGGTAACCGCCATCATCAAACCTTCCCATGTCCCCGCTATAAACTCGGCCGTCGCGCAAAGTCTCTTTTGTCGCGTCTTCACGTCCCCAGTAACCTTTAAAAACGCCGGGGCTTTTGATAGTTATTTCACCTATCTTCCCCCGTGGCAATTCTAGGTAGGGATCCTCAAAATCCATAATTTTTATATCTGTGCCAACATGAGGGATCCCTACGCTGCCGATGCGGGGCTTGTCCAATGGGCTAAATGTGTCACCGGTATGAGTTTCGCTAAGTCCATAAGCCGCTTCGACGATCACGCCCCCTTTTGTGAATTTTCGCCAGTTTTCAACGATCTCCTCTGTAAGGAATAAGCCGAAACTTGTGGCAAGGCTAATCCTGAGTGAGGTTAAGTCGATGGATCGTTCCTGAGAAATTTTCATGGTGGGAACATACATAGATACTGTGCCATACATCTTGGAGCATTTCAGGTTATTTATGGCCAGCGCGGTAGTGAGTGGGTCAAACCGGCTCATTGTGATGGCTGTGCCCCCTGCGTATAGCGGAACGGTTAGCCCGAACAACATACCAGCTATGTGATAGGTAGGCATAGCTGTCAGCATCACGTCCTCCGGGCCACATTTATAAACCATGGTCATGGCCGCTGTCTTGTAAAGTTGGTTACCGTGAGTAAGAATAGCAGCCTTAGGCAATCCCGTTGTCCCACTTGTAAACTGAAGCAGGCATGGATCATCCATAGAAACATTGGGAGGAGAATAATCGGGTACAGGGTTTTTGAGGATGTTGCTCAATTCCACCGTGTCAGGAAAACGAACCCTCGGCCGAGTCATGGTGTCGTGAACCGGGAGAACTGGAGCGTCCGGCAAAAAATCGGAGAAACCGGTTACAACAATATGATCAAATTTGCACTTGGTATTGGCCTCTTTGACATACGGGTATAGATCATCTTGACAGACAATTGTCTTTGTCTCTGTCTGGATCAGTTCTTCTTCTAGTTCCCATGCCTTAAACATTGGGCCACATGGTACAACAATCCCTCCGGCTTTGTGGGTCCCCAACTGACATATCGCATACTGAGGACAGTTTTGCATATATATGGCTACCCTGTCCCCCTTTTTCAGACCCTCCGAAATTAGGTATGAAGCGAAGCGATCAGTCAGCGTGTCTAGTTCCTTGTAGGAAATTTCTAGACCATAAAAGTTAATGGCTGGTTTATTTGGAGAAGCATTGGCGTGACTGCGCAAGTACTCGAACATAGGTTTTTCGCCAAAATGGTAATTTATTTCCATGGGAATGTCGGCGGGCCAACTTTTTGACCAAAATGTTTCCATTTCTCAACACCTTGTTTTCTTTTGTTGTTAGTAACGATTGTTAAGAGTTTCAGAGAAAATGGAT
>JACWAG010000440.1 GCA_014874425.1 Syntrophaceae bacterium
GAGTTAATCAGCGTAGCCTAACCGACGATGGGCTGACAACAAAACTGGCGGACCTTGGAATCTCGAAGATGCAATCCTCTCGATGGCAAATAATGGCGGGGATACCGGAAGAATAGTGAACAAATTTAATTCAACAATTTGAAAAAAATTGAATGGATTTAATTTTCATGATACACAATAATAGTAGTTGAATTTGAAACAATTTGAACAACCCACGCATCATAACAGTGGACAGATAAAATAAGAGGTTAAAAAGAGGTGTCAAATGGCAATTGCAATTGCTCCATCACCTATTCTGGAAAACGAAGAGGGTATTAAGTTCCTTGAAAAACTTGCCAGGGAAGAGAATATCAAGGAACCTATTTGGCGTCCTTCCGCCAAACTTGCAGATGTCAGCAAAAAAATTCTGGAATGCTCTAAACGGAGAGCGAAATAGATTCTATTTTCAAGAGTGGATACTAGAACCTCTTTGTCCGTCAATGTCTCTAGATGAGTTTAATTGTGGAGATGATGACTTAAATGAGTTTTTCAAGATTGATGCTGCTCAAAATGAGAAAGAACTTCTCGGTAAAACATATTCATTAACCCGAGAGGGTTATGAGATCACAGACCAAAACCCTCCGATAGCGTTAATCTGTTACTGTAATGGATCAATCCATGTGAATTTAGCCGAAGATTTTCAAAGACAAGAGGGGGTAACCTATTATGAGTATCTTCCCGCCGTTAAGATTGCCAGACTAGGAGTGCATCAGGACTTTAAAGGGTATCATATCGGGGATCTTGTGTTGACTATGACAAAATCAATCTTCCTATCTCAAAATCGGACAGGCTGTAGGATTCTTATTGTTGACGCATATAAAAAAGACAAGGTAGTTAAATTCTATGAAGAAAACGGATTTCAACGTATCCATGAAAGCAATAAAGAGAAAAAAGCGTCGACATGGACGATGTATTATGACCTAAAACGCTTCCAGGAACAAAAGGGAGTTTTCTTTTAGACCATAGGTTATACTTCTATAAACTGCCGGACCCTCCAATTCAATAACGCAGACGGACACTGGATCTCTTCCCCATTCATTGCTGATTCCATTAACGCTTGTTACAGCCAAAGTCTCGCCGAGGGGATGACTTACCTACCTTTCGGTTGTAGCGCCTTAAAAATCTCTGCCGTCATGACCCCGAAGTTCTCGACTTAATCGACATCGAATTAACCAAGAAGCCGGGTGGTGCGAATAATCCCTATGGTATTGGTGGCAAAAGTCACAAGGAAGGTATTGTCAATCATAACAATGTAATGATTGATTCAAACACCAAAGCTATCCAGGGCAATAGTCTCGATTACACCCTGCGTCGGTTACGCAACAAAGCACCAGGGTTAATTGATTGTTTCCTGTATTCCTGATGCCTCCTCACATGCCTTTCTTGTTAGCCAAGTCAAGAAATCAATCCAGTCTGCTGTTGTTATATTTCTGTTGTCAAGCCAATATTCCCACTTTGCGCCCTGGTCGGCCGCAAAATCTATGGTGTCATAATCTTCCGAATCGAGATCATCCCAGGCCGGAGGGCATTCGTAAGAAAGGAAACCTTCTTGCATCCACTGTTCCCACATTCCAAACTGTTCACCTTCTGAAAGTTTATTGAATTCCCTATATATTCCCCACAAAGGAGCCTCGTAGCGTAATCCTGATACCTTGATCTGAATTACTTGATTAAGGTTAATACTCTTGCTTGATATAACGGTGTCTAGCCCCTCAAAACAGCTCATGGCGTCCTCCTGAACCTTCGCGCTTTTTATAATTTTGTAGATACGTGATCCCAAAACTCAACTACGCCGGTTTGCCAACCATAAAACCACTGCTCTTGGGAAGAATCGAAGTCCTCATCCCATTCCCAATTATCATCTCCAGGGCAAACAGGAAAAAGAATACGATTCTCCAGCAAGACCTCCTGAAGATATTCTCCAATTACTTCGTCCTGAAATATTGAATTGGGGACATGAAAATGAGGATATGGACCACCGAAGGTTCTAAGCGCTGCATATTTTAGATCAGAATAAGATGCCCGTTTCGCCCAGTATAACCCCTTATCTTTGCCCTCTTCTGAGAAGTCATTATCGGCTTCTTTCTGCTCTTGCCGCAATCTAGCCGCTATCTCGTCTATGTCAGGATCTTCTTTCAGGCGCACATCAAACTGCTCCTTTTTAGTAATTTTCTCGTCAACCGCCTTCTGGAACAGTCCTGAAAGATTGCCTAGATGATCTCGGTATCGGTCAATTCTTTCCGCTAGTTCATCTGAAACTGACAACGTGAACTTCTTCATTATGCTCTACCTCCATAATCTATTAATGGCTGTATTGGTTAACCAATATACGCTAGATGTTACATACTACAGAGTCATGTCCACTGTCAAGTAGTTAGGCATTGCTACATACACAATGTCATAATATGGAATGAGGTTGAGGATTAAGCTCGATGCAGCTTGGCAATGACTTCTGATGTCTTCTGTAATCTCCCAATATCATTGCGAAGTAATAGAAAGACAAATTTGGATTGAATAGAATTCGGGCTTACGGATGGATAGATTCACTTCTTTGACAGAATTCTTATGATTTGTTGCCACGGGTCAACTGAGCGCCAGATGCAAAATGAAAATATTGTCAGAAAAAATATAAACGGAAGGTTCACTCAGTAATAAAAGCGCGGTCGGGGCTGTTCTCGTGAAAACGCATCGGAATTTCTTCTGATTAAATATTATCCAAGACACAATCTGTTTTTTGATTTTTTTGTTGACATGGCAAACTTACTTTGCTAAGAAGTTACCTAACATGTGCCCGAACCTACTACGACAGAATGAAAAGCAACTACCCCCCATCAAATTCCCTGACGGTTTTGGGGATCGTCGATATTTCCAAAAGGAAATTCACAACGCTTTCCCTTCTCTTTCCAACGGCACAGTTCGTTATCACATTATGCGCGAATTCTTGACGTGCGAACGTGGCGAGAGGGGGCATTTTTGCTTTAGTGGCCCGGAAATTATTCATTGTGGATTTGTCTCCCAACTTAGTCTTTGCGGGGCGCTAAATGACAATGCTAGAGTCTTTTGCTCTTATGACATTAGCGAAGAAAGAGAGCCAGGAAACTATAGCCTGAAGGATGTTGGAGAGATAATGGCCTTTTGTCGGCAGCAGAATTATGCGCTCGCAGCTTCGGTAAGATCGGATTATGTACACAAGACCGTAAGTGATGTGAGAAACAAGGCTGCAACAATCGGAACCACCATTGATATAACTAATATGAAATATTCCAAGACCGATTTCGATAGTTGGTCAAAAGGTGGATGGATGAATGATCAAAGCTACTCGTTCACTCTAATCTCGCTTTATCGGATTGCCCAGAGAGTAGCAAATACAGTGTAGATCGTTTTTTTTGAATGTCACGGCACAGTATCTTTGCGGTACGCCGAAAGGAGAAGCAATTGACAAATTTAGAATTCCTAAGACGGAAACAGGGCCTTTCTCAAAGGACCCTTGCAAAGGCAATTGGCGGGCACCACGAATATCTATGCAAGCTTGAGCGTGGGTGGTTTAAAAGGTGCCCTAAGCATTTGGAGGATGGATTAGTTAAATTTTTCGGTAAGCCGCTAGATTGGCTGATTTCCGAGGTCGAAAAATAATGAAGATGCGGAAATCTGAAGTTTGGAAACGAATCAGAGTCCATTGCGTTGAATGCGCCGGGTCAATGTCGGGTGTTCGCGAGTGCGAAATATTTGACTGTTCCCTACATCCATATCGCATGGGACAACTTTGGGCGGCTGATCGCGTCTCTATGGGTCCTGGAATTGATTTTGGCAAACGAGCCATAGCGAAAGCTATTCGGCGATTATGTCAATACTGCCTAGGCCAGGAACGGCCAACCTGCCACAGCAAAATGTGTCAGTTAAAACCAATTCTTTGGCCCAATGAAATTCCTCTATGTGTGAGTTAAAGGCAATCCGGAAACGGTTTGTGGGTGCTCTTGGCCGGACCTTTGAGGGGTGAGTTATTTTGAAATCGACCCCCCAACCAGTGATTTTGATCGACTCACGTGAACAGCGACCTTTTCGCTTCTCGTGCGCGACAAGGACCGCAACCTTGAGGACCGGCGATTATAGCATCCAAGGCTACGAGGACATGATTGGGTTGGAGCGAAAGTCATTGGACGATCTCATCGCATGTCTCGGCAAGCAGCGTTCACGCTTTGAGAGGGAGTTGGTGAGGGCGCGGGACTTTCAATACTCAGCAGTGATCGTGGAAGCGCCCTACTCCGCCCTGGCCGCGGGTATGTATAGGAGCAAGTTGAATCCCAATAGCGCCGTCGAATCCATATCAGCCTTCGAGATTAGATACGGGGTACCATTTCTTTTTTGCGGTAACAGGACGTTGGCGGCCAGAAAATGTGAATCATTGTTGAGGAAATTCTGGAGGGAACAGATGTTGAAGGAGGCATCTTGAAAAACAAAAGAAAGTTTTACGGTAGGGGCGAAGAATTAATAAAGATGGCAAATGAGGTCTTGTCTGATTTTTATAGTCGGGGTTTTACCACAACTGTAAGGTCTTTGTTTTACCAGCTCGTTAGTCGTAACGTGATCGCTAATACCGAAAGAGAATATAAGAATCTTGGCACACTGGTCAAAAACGCTCGTCTAAACGGGCGTATCCCGTGGAAATACATCGTTGATGAGACTCGACCCATTGTTAGTAATAATCACTGGGATTCACCACAAGACTTGCTTCTGTCAGCGGCCGAACAGTTCAGAGTGGACCTTCGGGCATCACAACATACCATTCCCGAAGTTTGGGTTGAGAAAACTGCGTTAATTGGTGTCCTAAAACCAATATGCTCACACCTGGACGTGAAACTATTGTCTGTGCGCGGAAATCCTTCGATTACAGCGCTTCACGAGGCAGAAGAAAGAATCATAGATAGGTTCCGTTCTGACCAAGTTACCACGATATTTTATCTAGGCGACCATGACCCAACCGGCATTGCCATACCAAAAAACATCGGCAAATTTCTCGACTCAGACTACGCAAAGGTTATGAGGATTGGCCTCAACATAGATCAGGTCAACAAATACAACCTACCACCGAACCCGGCTAAAGAATCGGATAACAATTACAAGAAATATGCACAGGAATTCGGCCCTACTTGTTGGGAGTTGGATGCGCTAGACCCCGATGTGATTATTGGCCTTGTGAAATACGGTCTTGATTCAATCACGGATTGGGATCTATTTCACGCACAACTAGAGTTACAGGAACTGGGCAGACAAACGCTGCGGAGAATGGCCGCATGAAAACCAATCTATCTCTTGTAACACCGAATGAGGCATTACACCGGAGCGAGTATTCTGAGGATGATCGATTCAGTCTCTTGCGTGAAGTTGCGGTGATCTACGATCCGAAGGTATGGCCGTGGGCTTACGATACCTGGAAATCACTCAACGGTAAATATTTCGGTGGGGCGCTGAAGGTTGGCCCTATTCAGTGGGGATTGACAGAGTGGGGACATTTTCTGGGGAGTTACACCCCAGAAGTTAACAAAATAACTCTTCACACGAGCCTAATTGAGCCTTTGAGTCGGGCGTGGAATATGCGGGGATTGCTTGGGGAGCGCATGACAGAAGATGTCATATTGCATGAAATGGTTCATCAAAAAATACAACAGAAGCTGGGATATTGTGATGGAAAATTCGGATGCCACAACTTCCAGCCGTGGTGTGACGAGATCAACAGGCTAAATCCCCTTCTAGGGCTACAGGGGAAAGCGACAATGTGCAGACAGCGGAGGGTAAAGGGAGCTGGCCAGACAACGGGTAACGGGACCGTAAAGTGGATGCCTACCGACAACGGCAATTTTACGCTGAAACAGCTTGCATCCTGGCCGCATGGGTTAAGGCCCAAGGGGTATTACGAAGAATCCTGCCAGGAGATGTTGGATAAACTTATGAAACGTAACATCGAATGAGATGTGACACTAGATTAATTGGGGAGTCGAGGAGTTTTTAACAGGTCGCCTGGCTTCCCAGAAACAGGAAACACACAGGGGAAAAAGACCGACGCTAGAGCCGGTCTTAATCAAATTTATGCAAAACGAGCAACAGTATGATTACTACGAAAAATATTTTAAGTCAAGAGAATGATTGCACTTTAGCGCAAAATATAGGATCGGTTCCACGGGGTAAACTACCGTCCGTTGATTTACAAGAGGCCAGTCTATTCCTGGGAAGATTTGGAACAACACACACGTACCAAACAGCCGACGATAAAAAGATAGACAAGTCTCTTTTAAGCAAGGACTGGTGGGGGCCTTTCGCCGAATATAGCGACCGCTTAGTCGATAAGAACCTGTCAGGGGCGGCGGTCTGGTTCGGGGTAAATGAGTGTAAATCACCCGAACGAAACAATGAGAATATTACTAGAGTTCGGGCTCTTCCCGTTGACCTTGACGAAAGCCCGGTTGAACCGCTTTTAGCTGCCAAAATCAAACCACATATCGTAGTGGAATCTAGTCGTGGCAAGTATCAAGGATTTTGGTTTGTCGATGATTGTGAGTCAGAGCAGTTTAGACCTATTGTACTGGCCTTGGCGAAAAGATTGGGCGGCGACTTTAAAATTGCTAACCTCTGTCAGGTTATGAGGATACCGGGATTTTATCATCAGAAAAAAGAACCATTCCGTGTTCGTGTTCATACAGAACACTTTGAGCCTCATTACAAAACCGCCGACATAATTGAGCAACTGGGACTCACTATTGAGCCCGAGGCCAAAACGAAGGCTGTTTCACGCCGACCAGCACAACGAACCAGACGCAGCGATCCGGCTAACGAGAGTGAACGGAACCAAAAGTTAATCGAATATGCCGGGGAGTTGGAAAACAACAATTATACCTACGATGAGATTTTGGACAGGCTCAGACTGGCAAACGCCCGATATAATCCACCTGAAACTGGCGAATGGGTTGTGGCCAGGGCGAATAGCGCATGGAAATGGCGTATGAAGCGAGTGGCAAAACTCGATGAACTATACGAGCAGTTAAAATCGGCCAAACAAGCTGAACGAATCAACATGATTCAGGAGCCCGAGGCGAAAGACGCTTTGCGCTTATGCGAGGCGACCGACCGGGCCAGGTGGTACACAATCAGGACTGATTTCTTTAAGAATTGCGTAACAGAGCTTAAAGCCACAATCAAAACACACCCGATTCCCGTGCTGGCTCCGCCTTCCGGCGTCAACATATTTAAAGAAATACCTGGAGC
>JACWAG010000441.1 GCA_014874425.1 Syntrophaceae bacterium
CTCATAATTATGCTTAACGCAATAGTGAAGAACAAAAGGCCTTTTTCTTATTCTTCTGTTGACTTTTAAGACAGTCGCTTCCAGGGTTAAGATGATGTTCTCTTAAGAGTAATCATGTTTGCCCCTCTTGACGGGGCAATGTTCATGAGCCCACGGTTCAACCGTGGGAATGGGGTAGGGGCGGACCCGTGTGTGCGCCCTGGGTTGTTGTATTTACTCGGTGAGGGTTTTTGTTAAATCATAAAACATAATGCGAGTTGATCGGTTTTTGTCTTTCTCGTGAATGAATTTGAAATCTGAATCCTCGTAGAAAGAAATAACCCCGTCTCTGTTGTATGCATCCAATGTCAAGAGGCGGCAACCAGTCCGATTGTCTTTTAAAAAGAAGTGCTTGATCATATTCAAGAGCAGTCGGCCAAGACCGTTGCGTTGATAGGCTTTTTGTATACCTAATCGGGCTATCTTAACGGCCGGAATGCTTGCATAACGCTTTTCCTTGGGAATACATGTCTTTGGTGATTGGTTCTAGAACAAAGCCTTCGTAATATATGCTATTTCTCATTCTTTATAGCGTCTTCACGAATTTGTTTTCGCACCTTTTCAAATTTGGGTAACTTTTTTAAACGAATTTTAACCACCTGATCTTCAAGAAGCATTCTGAGAAAATTTGCGGCTTCTTTTCCTTTTAGCACTGGAGTGGGGGTTATAGGGGTTGCCATGATCGATCTCTCCTCTGTTATTACCTTATACATTTCCGATAAAATTGGCAATCACTGATCATTGTCTGGAACACGATCTCGACCGTGGGTTTTGGCCGATTATCGGTTTCTTCGGCGAGCCTAGTCCCCATACCACCTGCAAGGATAACAGTTTTCATTGGGGAATCCTGACTGTCATGACGAGCGAAGAGAGAAAATCATGTTACCGCAATTTAGAACATTGCCGCCCATACAGGTAAATAGCAGGTTGGGAAGATCTCTCGTCGCAAGGCTCCGTCGAGATGACATGATGACGCAATCCAAATATACCGGCAGAGACGCCCGTCGCCACCAAACCATGATCATTCAATCGGGATTGGGCGGATCCGAATGACCCTGTCCTCAACTGTTACAGCGCACCCCTCAGCCAAGGTATCCTCTATTTTGGGAATCACCTCGCGCAAACGGTCCGTTACCGTCTGGGGATCAGAATGAGACAACCGTAGCGTTATGAGGCTGGGCCGGTCATACCCATGGATAGCTAATAGCGCTGAAAAGTCCAGATCCTGGGTAATCAAGACACGCCCCGTTTTACGTGCAAGATTTAGTATTGCTTCGTCCGGGGCATTGTCAGGGAGAAGACTGGACACTCTGATCATGTCAACACCCAGGCGTTGGAAGACACTAACTGTTTTGGGAGACACGTTCATGTCAGCCAGATATTTTAATTTTGACTCAAACACGGCCAACTAGTTCGGGAAAGCTTGTATCTGGTCAGAAGCTAACCAGGCGGCAT
Source organism: Syntrophaceae bacterium (assembly GCA_014874425.1). Lineage (GTDB taxonomy): Bacteria > Desulfobacterota > Desulfomonilia > Desulfomonilales > Desulfomonilaceae > CAJBEZ01. Next base: position 1,495 of record JACWAG010000441.1, read on the forward strand.
ACTGGATGGCCTGCCGAACATCTTCAGTATCAAGTTCGGGATATGCCTCAATTACGTCCTCTATAGACTTCCCAGAGCCAAGCATCTTCAGGATGACACTCACCGTGATTCTCATCCCCCTGATTGTCGGCTGCCCCAGACATAAGTCAGGTTTTATGGTGATACGATTTAGTTTATTCATGATATGCCTCTGTGCTATATAGTATACAGCATCAGTCATCTACACGGAATCATTTTAAATCCAAGAATCAAAGAAAAACCCAAACCAAATGCAAACAGCCACCCACGGCATGAGCCCACGGTTCAACCGTGGGAATTGTAGGGGCGCTCCCATGTGTGCGCACTGTGTTGTTGTTGTTTGGTCATTTCGACCGTTGGTCGACCCAGGGTTTCGCCCTGGGCTGGCATAAAACGCCCTTTCAGGGCTACCCGGGAATGTTCCGATAGGCGTTTCTACGGTGAGCGACGGAAACAATTGAAATAATCTTGTGCTCAGTGTCTACCAGATAGATGATTCGATACTGACCCTGTCTGAGTCGAAACATATTTTGTGAACCGGAAATCTTTTTACAGCCTCTAGGATGAGGCCCCTTTTCTAGGCTCTTAATTTTGACCAGAATTTTTTGCGTTGTCTCGGCTGGTATCGATGCAAGTTCTTTAGATACGCACCGATCAAAATCGACGATATATGTGACTGGGATACTATTCAACGCCCAGCATCGCCTTCATCTCCTCAAACGACACTGTGCCATGGACTTTTATCCGCTCTATGCCTTTAATGCCTTCGATGAAGTCCAAGCGGTCTTTATTATTGGTAAGGGCGTCAAATTCAGCCTGCAAGATTGGATCGTCGAAATAATGTTCGATCAACGGCTTTTTACCGCCAGTGTTGATCGACGACTGTTTTGCTAACATAGGCATGACGCAACTCCTGTGGTAGGAATTATAGCGATGTTCTTGTTGGTGGTCAACACTACGGGCAGGGACGCCCTGCGCTACTACGAGTCATTTCGAACGAAGAGAGAAATCCATATCACCGCAATTTATGAACATAACCGACCATAGCGGTAAATAGCAGGTTGGCAAGATCTCTCGTCGCAAGGCTCTGTCGAGATGACAGCAGCCTACCCACGGCGTAGTCTCTTGTAACGGGCTATGCGGCAAAGCTCAGGATTTCCACTTCCGCACGGTTCTTTACTGCTTGCTCAGCCATAGACAGGACTTGCTTAGTGGTATTTTCATCCAGATAGTATTCTCCACAATTTTCACAAATCTGAGCAGGAACGCCCTTGATAATTACCGTAGTAGCGCCTCTTTGCAGAGTCACAGTTACCATTCCGAGTTCAGTGGACCCATGTTTGCACAATTGACATTGCAGTGGGCTCATGAGGTCCTCCTTATCTTAAATTTCTTGTTCCAAAGGTTGGGATCAGGATCGTAAGCTGTAATAATATA
>JACWAG010000442.1 GCA_014874425.1 Syntrophaceae bacterium
CGATGGTTCCATATATCTGAATGAAACTTCGCCATTCTCGGCCAATCCAACTAGTGTTGGCCCACTAAGGCTGATTTCATCCAGTCCGCCGTGACCATGAACGACAAAGGCCTTTTTGGCCCCAAGTCTTGCTATCACATGAGTTAAAGGTTTGACCATCTGATTATCGTATACCCCCATCAACTGAACCTGCGCTCCGGCAGGATTAGTTAATGGTCCCAAAAGGTTGAATATCGTCCGAAGCCCCAACTCACGTCTGGGACCGATAGCGTATTTCATGGCAGTGTGTAAAAGGGGAGCGAACAGGAAGCCGATACCTACTTGCCGTATGCACAAGGCGACTTGCTCTGGGGAAAGGTCCAACGGCAATCCCAGGGCTTCCATCAAGTCCGCGCTGCCGCATTTGCTTGAGACAGACCGATTTCCATGCTTAGCGACCTTTACTCCAGCGCCTGCAACCACAAACGCCGCTGTAGTTGAAACATTAAAGGTGTTGGAGCAATCGCCTCCAGTACCGCATGTGTCGATGAGAATTTCTCCTTCCTCGCATTTGTAAGGTATGTGAGAACTCTTAGATCTCATCACTTTTGCAGCGGCCGTAATTTCTTCAACTGTCTCGCCCTTCATCCTCAATGCTACCAGGAGGGCGCCAATCTGAGCTTGAGTTGCGTGGCCTTCCATTATCTCTTCCATGGTCTCCATCATCTGGGCTTCGGAGATATCATTTCCTGAAACCGCTTTTTCTATTGAATCCTTAATCATGGTTTCCTCCAAATTTTATTCGTTAAAAAAGAAAAGGCCGTGAATCCTGTTGGCTTTGAGATTCACGGCCTTTTGTTGTCTGTTGTCTTAAGGGCTTAATCAGACCTCGATGTGCCGGGAATCTCCTCCTATGTCGCGCCACCAACCCCATGCGGAACTATTTGATGTCGCTTCGGTCGCGCAGAATTGAGCCACTTCATCCATGGCGCTAACAAGTCCATCTCTATTTCCTGTAGAAACAAGATTAGCTAGTTCGTTTAAACTGTTGCGAAACAGTTTCAGTGTCTCGGACGAATAGGAGTTCCCAATAGCAAGATCAGCATAAAGTTCTGAAGGCTGTTCGAACTGATGACGCATCATTGCCAGTAGTTGCTCAAACCACGCCCCTGCAGCCTCAACCTGACAATGTGAGTCGAAACCCAATCTTATCAATGTCTGCCCCAAAGACGTAAGCATGACATGTCTCAAGGTTTGGAAACACGCCATGAGTTTGTCGTGCCCATCAGGGGAGATTTCGGTAATTTTGGCGCCCTGCTCTTCCAGAAAATTTCTAAAGGGTTTTATCCATCTCTCGGTTCGTGACGGGCAAAGAAACACCACCTGATCTAGAAGACAAGCCGTGGATGGGCCGAACAAAGGGTGTGTTCCTATGACTTCGCTCTGTGAATATTTGAGCATAAAATTTATAGGGTCTCGTTTGATAGAGGATATGTCCATTAGCAGAGCGTCGGATCTTATAAACGGTCCTATTGATCTCATTATACCTTCGATCGCTGTCACCGGGACCGCCAAAAGGACAATGTCACAGGAAGCCACAGACTTTTCAGAAATTGGAGAATCATACAAATCCGAGACGATCGTATCCATGCCGGCTTCACGAAATAGCGATACAAACCAGCGGCCCATACGACCCTTTCCGCCTACTATGCAAACATTAGCTTTCCTAAAGTCTGTGTCACTCACTATCTTTACCGTACACTTTCTCTCGCTCTCTACAAATTTGATGAATCGATATCGCCTATTGGATAGGAACCAAGAATTTTCAGAAATTCAACGTCAGAGCGCAGACTTTCAATCGCTTCTTTGACCATTGGCGATTCCTGATGGCCTTCGATATCCACGAAGAAAAAATACTCCCAGTTTTTGTTTTTCATGGGACGGGATTCAATTCGAGTGAGGTTAACAGATCTCTTCGCAAAATGCTCAAGCGCCTTATGAAGTGAACCAGGGATATGAGCGGCGGCGAAAACGAGAGATGTCCTGTCCAGACCAGTCGGAGCGCTCTTGTTTTTCCCCAACAGCAGGAATCGTGTAGTGTTACTAATGCTATCCTGTATATCCGAGGCAAGGATTTTCAGGTCATGCTGTGTGGCTGTAACCTCGTTACCTATTGCCGCTGCCCCGGGCCTGGCAAGCGCAATACGCGCGGACTCTGCGGTACTTGATTCCGGCATCAGAGAAGCCGCAGGTAAATTCACTCGTAACCAGTTGCGACATTGATTGAGGGCCTGCGGGTGAGAGTAAACCACGGAAATGTTGTCCAACGAGGATTCCGTCGACATGAGCACATGTCGTATTCTTGAGAAGATTTCCCCGCAGATCAACAAATTTGAATCAACAAACTGATCCATGGTTGCGCTAACAGCGCCTTCTGATGAATTCTCCACCGGTGTGATTCCGACATCCGCCGCTCCTTTTTCAACTGCGTCAAAGACGTCATCAATCGAAGCTTGGGGGAAATAAAGCGCCGAATTGCCAAATCGTCGTAACGCCGCCAAATGACTGAATGTCCCCTCAGGACCCAGGAATGCCACCCTCAATGGACGTTTGGCGCTGCGACAGGCTGATATTATTTCGGAAAACACATTGGCTACAGAAGATTTTGACAACGGGCCAGCGTTCGCATCACACAGAGATTTGATTATCGTGAGTTCACGTTCAGGGGAGAAATTAGTTATGTTGGCTGAATTTCTCAATTCTGCGATGGTCAACGCGTGAAAAGCTCTCTTATTAACCAGTCGTAATAATTCCTTGTCGATATTATCAATTTGTTCTCTTATTCCTTGGATCGAGGCTATCCCCGTGGGGTTTGTATTACTTTCGGCCTCATTAATTCTAAGTGTTTCAGATAACCGCATCAGGGCCTCTTTCTGATTTTGCTTCTCAAAACATTTCAAACCAAAAGGTTCATGGCCTCGCCAATGATCGCCAGGTTTTTCATGAGGTTACAGAAATCCTCAGGTCGTAGAGATTGTTCACCATCACATAGAGCGGTTTCAGGAGAACAATGAACTTCGACCATTATTCCATCAGCCCCTACGGCCATCGCTGCCCGAGACAACGGTTGAACGAAACGTCTCATACCTACAGCGTGGCTCGGATCTACAATCACGGGCAAATGGGTTCGTTCTTTGAGGACACAAACAGCGCTAAGATCGAGAGTGTTCCTGGTCGCCGTTTCAAAAGTCCGTATCCCCCTTTCGCATAGAATTACCTGCGAGTTTCCCGCCGCAAGAATATACTCCGCGGATGATAGCAACTCATCGATGGTTGACATCAATCCCCTTTTAAGAATGATCGGCTTTTGACACTTTCCAACCTTTTTGAGGAGAGAAAAATTCTGAATATTACGAGCGCCGATTTGTAGCATATCAGCATAATCTTCGACAAGCGCCACATCCGCAGTATCCATAACTTCAGTAACTACTGGCATTCCGGTCACTTCCCGGGCTAGCGACAGCAGTTTCAGACCTTCCTCGCCCAATCCCTGAAAACTGTAAGGGCTGGTTCTGGGTTTGAAAGCCCCACCCCGTAACACAACGGCCCCGGCTTCTTTAACGGCGAATGCGGTATCCACGAGTTGCTGCAGGGATTCTACAGAGCACGGCCCGGCTATTACCGCAAATGAACCTCCACCTATAATGGCCTCACCCACCCTAACTACCGTATCTTCCCGTTGATACTCACGACTTATGAACCCTTTCCTGGTAGGCGGTCTTTTAATCTCCATCGTTGACGGCGAAACTGGGTCTTCTACTCTGGACACGCTGGCGCTAGGTTTAATCATCTGAAACGCTCCTTTCGGAAACGAAAAGGGCCTTGGGGGTTTTCTTACGCCCAAGGCCCAAAAATAACTAAGGCCATGGGCGCTTTCGCTGTCTACCCATGGCCTTGTTGCTTTCCGTCTAAATTCTGTTACTCTTTATAGCCCTCCGGACACGGGTAGACAGACGAAATAATAAAATCGCCAAAAATAAAAGTATGCCCCGTTTTCGAACTGGCCATCAACTTTTGCGAGATTATTAAATTGTGAACCCATGAACCGCTTCCTTGCTTTATGCTATAATCTATTTCTACAGCAGCCTGAAAACATTGTCAACATTTTATTGAGCGCAATGAACATTATTCTATAATAATCCAGGATCACTGCGATAGTTCGCAAACCACGTTAGCGCTAAGCAGTATGAGCGCCACCCGAAACCTGCTATTACTCCCCTGCAAACGTCCGATAGTAGCGATCTCCTGCGAAATAACTCTCGGCCGTGAGGATTGGTGAGGTGAACCTCCACTACCGGAACAGAGCAACACAACACGGCATCGCGGATTGCAATACTCGTGTGAGTGTACGCTCCGGCGTTTAAAATCACTCCACAAGCCTCAGTTCCGGCAGATTGAATGATCGAAACTATTTCACCTTCAAAGTTTGATTGAAAACATTGAATTTTGAAACCCAACTCGGCGCCAAGTTCGACAAGGTCATTTTCTATTTCTGACAGGGTCTTGGCCCCATACAATTCCGGTTCCCGCTTACCGAGCATGTTCAGGTTCGGCCCATTTACCACAAACAATTTCATTCGCTTATTCCTCTAATGGCCCTGTCCGCAAGCCACGCGTCCGCAAGAGTTATCGCTGTCATCGCCTCTGCGACTGGCGCAATCCTCGGGCACAGACAGGGGTCGTGTCTTCCTTTGACGGAGATCAGTCGGTCCAGACCCTTCAAGTCTATTGTTTTCTGCTCAATAGAAATAGACGCCGTGGGTTTTATGGCTAACCTCATAATTATAGATTGTCCGGTGGAGATCCCACCCAGTATTCCGCCGGCGTGATTTGACAAAAAACCATCGGAACACATCGCGTCGTTGTGCTGGGACCCTCTCAATTTTGAGGAATTGAACCCATCCCCAAATTCTATTCCCTTTACTCCACCTATTGAAAGCAACGCGGCGGCCAGTGAGGCGTCAAGTTTATCGAAAACAGGGTCCCCAAGCCCCGGGGGCACATCTTCGGCCGTAACCTCAATTATCCCACCTATCGAATCGCCTTCGGAAACAGCCAATTTAACCTCGTTTCCCATTGCTTCAGCAACACCCGGGTCCGCGCACCTCAATGGATTAGTAAGAGCAAAATCAATATCCACATTATGAGCGACTATCTCTCCGATCTTTACTGTATAAGCGTTTACATGCAAACCAATCTGCCTAAGTATTACTTTAGCTATAGCGCCAGCAGCAACCCGACCTACTGTTTCCCGACCTGATGATCGACCTCCACCCGGCTGCGGAGCAGTTAGATATTTCCTGAAATACGTGTAATCCGCATGACCAGGGCGGAAAAGGTCCGCGATGGCTGAATAATCCTTGGATCGCTGGTTAGTGTTCCTGACCAGCATTGCGATGGGAGATCCAAGCGTCTTCCCATTTGCAACACCGGAAAGAATTTCAACCGTATCCGATTCTGAACGCTGTGAGACATACTGACTGGAACCAGGTTTGCGTTTATCCAGTTCTGACTGGACGATTTCCGGGGCTAACGCCAGCCCGGCTGGGACCCCTTCTACCACGACACCTACAGCAGGGCCATGGGATTCGCCGAATGTTGACAAGCGAAAGAATCGGCCATAGATACTACCCATTTTTCAGACCTTCCACACTTCGAATGGCGGCGTCTAGTTCTTCCGGCCGCAGATCGTCCACACAGATGGGTGAACCGAGTTCCGTAAGCAATACAAAGGTTATTCGCCCGTTATGGTTCTTTTTATCGTTCATCATGATTCGCCAGGCTTCAGTAGCGGAAGGCATAACGGCAAAACTTTGAACGAAATTTCTCAAAGTCGTCTGAATCCTCGCCGACAGTTTGTTTCCCAATAAGCCACGGTTTTCAGAAATGGCCACCGCCACCATCATTCCCAAAGCTACAGATACCCCATGACTCAATCGATAATTGTTGAAGCTTTCGACTGCATGCCCGTATGTATGGCCAAAGTTCAGAATACGCCTACGGCCGCTCTCCTTGAAATCCTGTCCGACAATATCAGCTTTCGCAGAAGCCGACAAACGGACAATCTCGGCCATAATGAACAAATCTCCTCGTAGAAGCGTATCAACGTTGCTTTCTATCAACTCCGCAAGGGACGGATCGGCTGCAAGTCCAGTTTTGTAAGCCTCGACCAAGCCCTCTGAAACACATTTACCAGGCAGAGTGCTCAAGGCCCTGAGATCCAGAAATACCGCAGAGGGAGCAGAGAAACAGCCTACTGGGTTTTTTACCTCATTCAGGTCAACAGCGGCTTTACCTCCGATTGCAGCGTCAACACAACCCACTAGAGATGTTGAAACTAAAATGAACGGGACACCTCGTTTGTAAGTTGAAGCCACGAACGCTCCTATATCAGTAATAACACCACCACCAATCGCCACCACAAGACCGTCTCTACCAAGTCGATCCTTTAACATTGCTTCGTACAGACGTCTGGCGCTACCAAGCGTCTTGCTGCGCTCTCCCGCTTTAAGGGTCACTACAGAAGAGTCACCCAGCACATTCGAGTAACGCTCCATATGCAATCTGGACACATGTTTATCGGTTATTACGAATGTTTTGGAAGGCTTTGCAAGAATGGAGACTTCTTCATGAGCCCTCCATGTAAAAACTAGAGGATGACTGACACCACCTAATTGAACATCAATTGATCGTTGAGGTTGAAGTTTTTCGCAAATTTCCCACGCCAATTCCTCAGCCAACTTTTTAGAAGCTTCGACTAGAAGGTCACAATCAGCATATGCTTCGAGGCGGCTATTGTATAGAGCTGAGACAGAGGTTAGATCACTCCACAATGGCCTCACCGAATC
>JACWAG010000443.1 GCA_014874425.1 Syntrophaceae bacterium
CTGATGTATAGCGTGAGCGAAAACCCCCTTTCCGGTTCCCGTCTCTCCGATTATCAACACTGGCAGGTCCGAAGCTGCCGCCTGCATCGCAATCTGTTTGACTTCCTGCATCGGCGCCGACTCACCCACTACGCCCTGTAGGGAATAGCGACTGCGATATGCCTCTTGAAGCTCCTTTTCATAATAGTCCAGGCGACTTTGCAGGACCTCCACCTGTCGCACCAGTTCTTTGACCTTCTCAGGGTTCCAAAACATTAACTTGGCTACTGCCCCAATGACAGTTCCATTCCTGTCCCGTAAAGGAATACGGGCAATGATACGGTCTTTACCGCCTAATCGGAACAGTTGGCCGATCTCTGCGCGCCCTGTTTCAAGAACGCGGGTAAGCTCGCTATCCGGGTTAAGTTCCAGGATATGTCTTCCGATAGCCATCTTGCGGGACACCTGATAGAAGGCTTCATCCGATCCGCTGATATAACGAACTATGCCTTCAGCGTCCACTACTATCTGGCTTTCATGGGGGTTATCGAGCAAAGCTTCCAGCAGCTCCGGAGGAATGTTTTGACTGGGGAATTCTGACATATGGTCTCTCAGGCCTTTAAGTACATAATGGGTGCCGGTAGTGAATGATTTCAATAAGAATCCAGGTAAGCATATTCACATTATCGCTGAAAATTTCAGTTCGCACAAACACCATGAAGTAAGTGAATGGATGTCACGCAGACGTCGACTCACACTCCATTTTACCCCGACCTACGCCTCCTGGCTAAATCAGGTGGAAATCTGGTTCAACATTTTTACACGCGATGTTATCAAAGGCGGGGTCTGGTATTCCAAAGATGAACTCGTAAAACAGGTCATGCGTTACATCAAACAATACAACTAGCACAGGGCTCACCCATTCCAATGGACTTATACCGGGAAAACGCCTGCGTATAACATCACCCTAACTTATGGAACACAACACTAGGGCACTTAACCATTGTTGAGAGTCTCTCCTGGGGAATGGAATTTGTCTCTGACTTTTCTTTCGGCAAATCGAGCGGCCCCATCTTTAGTCTCTCCACTCTCGATAACTTGCATTCCTGAACGGAATTCCAGCTCCATGGCCTGAGCAAACGGTAGATCAAACCCACGGTATAATGCTTCCCGGTCGCTCTTAAGGCATCGTGAGGGGTGCTGGGCTATGCGTCGAGCCATCGCCTCAGCCTCTTTGCGGGATTGTCCAGTTTCCACAACATAATTTGCCAATCCGATGGCCAAAGCCTCATCAGCAGATACTGACCGGCCTGTGAGTATCATATCCATGGCCCTACTGATGCCTATGAGACGAGGTAATCGTTGCGTCCCGCCGTCAACAAGAGGAACGCCGTACCTTCGACAGTACACACCGAAAATGGCGTCCTTTTCCATCACGCGCAGGTCGCACCAGCATGCAAGCTCCAAACCTCCAGCCACGGCAAACCCTGATACCGCCGCAATCACAGGTTTGGAGAGATACATCCGGGTAGGGCCCATAGGACCATCTTCCGACATCTCATAACTCAGTCTATTTCCTTGTCCCAGCGCCACCGCCTTCAGGTCGGCGCCAGCGCAAAAGCAACCTCCCGCTCCCCATAAAACCGCTATTGCCGCCTCACTTTCAGCCTCAAATTCTCGAAAAGCATTTGCGAGCTGATCCGCCATTCGCTTGTCCACAGCGTTTTTGCGGTCCGGACGATTAAGGATGATGGTCCATATCGCGCCGTTTTTGTCAATAATAACATCCATGGAATCTCCTAATATAACAATCCCTTATCCTGAATTAGTGTTGAAATTCGTAGAGCGACCTGTACCCGGGCATGGAAGCCATTCAGTTTAAAAACTGACCAACATACATGCATTGTTAAGTTTTCCAGCCTGGTCTACTTATGCCGGATGGAATCGGTAACCAGTAATTTGTAGCGATCAAACAAAGTAAATAATATTTTTTATAGCTCTTTTCAGTCTGCTATCAGACAGTTTTCCTGTCATAAGTATCTGGAGTAACTCCCTGTTCTCTCAGCTTGAACTTTTCGACCCGACCTGTGGGGGTAGCGGGAAGCGCATCCATGAATCGGATATATCTGGGTATCCAAAAATGTGGCATGTTTTCCTTTGAGAAGGAAATTATCATCTCCGGGGTAAGATTGGATTGAGGTTTCGGCACTACCACAGCCATGACTTCGTCATCCCCGAATTCGGAATTAGCTGGGACCACAGATGCCTGGGCAATTTTCGGATGTTTTAAGAGAACCTGTTCCACCTCGTATGACGAGATATTTTCCCCTTTCCTGCGAATTGCGTCTTTTAGTCGGTCCACGAAGAAAAGATAACCTTGGTCATCAAAATAACCAGCGTCGGCAGTGTGGAACCAAAGTCCTCTAAAAGCGTTTACTGTAGCGTCTGGCATCCCATAGTACCGCGTAAAAATAGCCCAGGGGATTTTGGGGCGAACGACGATTTCGCCAGTTTGCCCTGGAGGCAAAAACTCCCCTTGTCCATTCATAATTTTAACCTCCACATGCGGACCTACCAATCCACAGGCCCCTGGCGGATTATCTCTCCGACTAACGACATCGTTAGGGGCGCTTATAGGGATGCCTACTTCCGTGCTGCCATAACCTCCAGTTATGTTAATGTCGAAACGCTCTTGGGCATGAGTCCAGATCTCTTTTGAGCAGTAAGCCACCGCCGTAAGGGGTCCATGGTCCTTTTCTAGTGGTGAGGGGGGCATCTTGGTAAGCATCTCCAATATAGGCCCCACCGCTGGGAAATGCGTAACCTGGTACTGACTAACGTGCTCCCAGAAAATAGCGGGATCGAACTTTTCCACTAAAACCAGTTTGGCATTGGCGAGCACGGATAGTATCATGGCCATGTCTAGCGCCATGATGTGGAACAGGGGCAAGTATGAGTAATAGACACTCTCACCGGTAACTCCTGCCGCATCGATTAGAAATAGGGCGGTGGCGATAAACTGGGCATTGGTGGCGCACACTACTTTAGAGGGTCCGGTAGTACCCGAGGTCAGGATCATGGCGCTGGTGTCACAAATCTGGCGTGAGGCCCTGTGGGCCGGGTTCGGCTTGATTGTGAGAAGTTCTTCTATGTGGGAATATGGTTTTCTTGGAAAATCAGCGGCATTCAAGGCGCCTTTTCCTATAATGAAGACATGCTTAATTGCCGGTAATGAATCTTCAATCGCCTTGAACTTGTCCATAAGTCTGGAATCGATGATCAAATACTCGGATTTTGAAGCGGTCAAGTTGTAAATGAGAGGGTCTTTAATGAACCCTGTATTCACGGTGACGGGTACGCCGCCGACTTTCAATATCCCCAAAAAGGAAAAGACCCACATAGGGGAGTTCAAGGCAAATATGGCCACATGATCGTCAACCCTTACTCCCGATTGACAAAAACCAGTAGCGAGGCAGTCAGTGATGACATCGGCATCCTTATATGTGAATGTCTGTCCGTTCTGGAATTCCATCCATATCTTGTCACCGTTCTCTTTGGCTTTAATCGTAACAAGATCAGCAACTGTGGGGTATAGTCTTAAGGCATCGTTGTAAATCGACTCCGGAAAAAATCCTCTCTTGCTCTCATGAGTTGGTGTAAAGCCTTTCACATTCATTCGCTAACTCCTCTTTATAACCCAAGGGTCAGATCGTTACCTTTGTTGACACAATTCAATGGTTTTCTTATGTATATTGAACGTTCGATATAGGAAACTACAAATTTTTTTGCCCCTATTGAAAAACTCTATTCGACGTATTTTTCTGCGAAGCTCTTGAAGGATTCGCCAAGTTGTTTATGGTCAAATGTCTCTGGAGCTAACGTGCACATAATTCCCAACCCCATGCCTAATGCGATGATCATTACGTCGAGGTCCTTTGTTTTATCCGGTGCGAATTCTTTTCTTGCAACACCTTCTTCCAGGTAGCGTCTGACATAGGACGTCAGGTTGGAAAGAAATTTGGTCATTATTTTTTTGACTTCTGGGTTATTTGATGTCTGCCCCAGGAAATTTAACAACACTGTGTAAAAATCCGGGTTATCTAAAACTACAGAGTGTATGCTTTCTATGTGCTTAAATAACTTGTCCCTTTGTGAGGTAAGTGGCTCAACAACTTGCATGACGTTTTGGTGAGACTGAGCAAAAGCTTCTCTTATAACATTTAGTAGAAGGTCTTCCTTGTTCCTGAAATAATGATAAATAATGCCCGTACTCAACCCGGCCTCGGCTGCGATAGCCTTAACAGAGAGTCCTGTAAACCCACCCTTGCATAAGCAGCGCATCGTAGCGCCTATCACCGCTTCCTTTCTTACTTTTTCCATTCCAATCTTTGGCACGAGCAATTCCTTTTTTATAATGAACGTACAATATAAAATCTTATAAGAGAAATCAAGCGCAACGCCAAAGTCCACCACGCGATTTTTGTCAACAATGTTGATCGGTTTTTTAAACGAAATCCCAAAAACGCCCCTCCTGAAACTCGTGCTGTGGATTTTGCAATCCGGCTCGTTATTTTATGATAGGCCTTTAAGTTAAAATGAAGTGGAATCTTATTTTAAGTTCAAGGCAGGACGCATGAAACGAATGCTCCAGGGGAATTCCACCTCCGGCAGAAGAGGTTCTGGAGTGGATGATCACCAGTCCGAACCAACACCGGCGATGTTCACCAGGGCGCAAAAAATGGCGGCCAGCTTGCGCACCATTTGAAGCCACCCGTCAAATATAAGCCGTTCACGGTAAAATTACTCAGCGTGTGCCTCATGCTGGCGGTTTAGCTCTAAATTCGGGCCGCTCCCGCACTTGCCGTGATCGCACATCTGGCTCAGGCCGCATATCTAGCGATATATAATGCGCTCTGTCCTGCCCACGCGCCCCAGTAGTCTTGAATAGCAACCTCTCCCGAGCGCACCTCACGCTGGTTTTTACCCAAATCGTTGCAGTGCCGTGCGTGCCAGGCCCCTAACATCTCGCAAATCACGCCGCGTGCAACCTCCTGTCGCGAAACATGCAATTGTTCTGGGTTGTAGCCTTTTTGGTTCCGCATGTTTCTCGCCAGGGCACGCGTCGTGCCGTCATAACCCCCGGGGCGCTTCCTCGTAAACCTCGCGGCGTAGTGCCTTGGGTTAAAGACTATATCACGCCTATTGCAAATGCTCCGTCACGTTCCATGCACTGCGATAATCGTGAAGCATGTTCCGCGCCGGGCAATAGTCGCGCCCGCAGTTTCTTTGGCATGGCAATAAGTTCTGGTAGATGGCGAGACCATGACAATCTACCTCCCGCGAGGCTAACAGTGTAGTGCCTCAGGAATGTCGGGGTAAGCATATTCACCCATGCTAGACACAGATACGAGCCTACCTGTGTTCTAGTTTTGGGTTCCACGAGATACAATTCTGTTTTTAGAAAACCTAAATACCAGCATATTCCTTTATGAAACTGGCTGAACATTGAAAAGAGAGAGTTGAACTACGTCTTGGATCATATCCTTCGAAAGAGACTTCGGCCATTGTTTATAGATTTTCCCATCTAATAACTTGCCACCTTTGGCTCTATCTGGCCCACCGGCTTGTTTGAACCAGAATGGAACATCATATTTGTTACAAGTATCTCTTATCTTCCTTGCCCAGTTTAAATCCATTGGACGGCAGTTTGGGCCGGATTCTCCACCAACAACTACCCAATCTATACATTTGATTTTATCTGATTCAAGGGGACCCAATAGCGGTTCACAACTGATCCATTTAACTGTAGCGTTTGTATCCATCAAATATTCTATTCTATCAAGGTACTTAGACTTCTCTACTGTCACCCCCAACCAGACATTTGGTGGATAATCCTTGATGGTTGACAATCTATTGGCTCTTTTAGTCAAAACTTGAAAAATATGATGAGGATGTTTACGGATAAAATCAAATATCCCATAAAGGAATGGCTGGGAGACATTCTCATGGAACGTGTCAGCCATACTATTCATGAAGATAAGCTTGTTTCTTCCTCCAATATTC
>JACWAG010000444.1 GCA_014874425.1 Syntrophaceae bacterium
AAGACCGTTGTCGAATATGATGGGACGAATTACCATGGATGGCAATTCCAACCAAACGCGGTTACGATTCAGGGCGAAATTGAAAAAGCTCTAGAAAAGCTATTCCATACACGAATTCCGGTTTATGGAGCGGGCCGAACTGACTCGGGCGTTCATGCGCATGGTCAGGTAATGCACATAGTTGTGTCGTGGAATCACCCCTCCGAAAACCTCAAGAGGGCCCTTAATACTCTTCTCCCAGACGATATTTGTATAAAAGACGTATCTGAAGTGAGAGACGATTTCCACGCCAGACATTCCGCCATTTCTAAAACGTACCGGTATCAAATATTTAACCATCGGCTTCGTTCTCCCTTGAAACGATTGTACTCTTGGCAGGTAAGTCAAAAGCTTGATTTGGACGAACTCCAAGCGGCATCAAACATAATTTTGGGGGTACATGATTTTGCTACATTCGGGACGGCGACATCGGGAACCCCTTCAACAACACGAGAGATTTTCGAAGCTAAATGGCATGATGGAAAAGGATCCCCAAACCTGACATTTACAATCAGCGGGTCGGGTTTTCTTCGTTTCATGGTCCGATCTTTGGTTGGTACTCTTGTAAGAGTTGGTTTAGGTAAAATCAGTGTTCAAGACTTTGGCGCCATCCTGGAATCCCGTGACCGGTCCAAATCCGGGCCGGCGGCCCCGTCTCGGGGGCTGAGTCTTGTTTCAGTGGAATATCCAAAATAAAACGCCGTTGTCTGTTCGCTAACAACAAAGCCGGCTCTGGAGCCGGCTTTGTTGTTAGAAGGAACTTAAGGTCAAAATTGGCTTGGCGTCTGCAGCTTAATCAAATGAGAAGATTTTTTCTTGTCCACCAGGAGGAGTTATAAACAATTGCACTCCATCTGGTCCAGTGGTTTGAAGGTAGTCCAGAAACATTTCGTGGCTACCCGGAGTGAGTTCTACGCTTCCTGATTGGGTCGCCGGCTTGCCACCGACACCTTCGGCGTTTACGACCATCTTCTTTCCGATGATTAAACGGGCCGAATCATCGCAAACAATTCGGAATTTATAGGTTCCAGCCTCTTGATCAGATAGTGAAAACTTCACGTAAAATCTGATACCGAACCACTCTTCCCGTTTAGGTATCCCTGGGAATTCTCTGGTCCCACGGTCTATCGGGTAATCAATTGATTTTGTGAAAAACATTCCTGCAGGTGATAGTTTATTGAAATTAGGCATTTTCTTCGTGTTTGTAGGAACAAAATACACAAACGCGGGGATAAGGCTCAATTTACCACTATCCGCTGGAAAACCGGTTAATGTATTGGCTGGTGAGAAAAGCTCCTCTGGTTTGGTAGGTTGCGTCACGAATAACTGAAGTTTAGGTTCCCCTTGAGTGTGGAAATAATCGAGCACAATCGGGTAACTCCCCTGCTGGAGAAAAGCCCATCCAATGACGCCCTGATCATTTTTCGATCCTTTGGTAATTTCCACTATAGGGTTCTTTCCAATCAAAAGTTTAGCGAAGTTATCAGCAATCAGCCTAAATGCGAAAATACCGGCGCCCTCAACGTTAAAGAATCCCTGATACTTCAAGCCGATCATGTCTCTGCGACCAGGAATTCCAGGAAAATTTCCGCCATCAATGTCCAATTGTGGAGCTATCAGTCGTCCTACCGGTGTTAGTTTCCCAAAATCAGGCCCTTCCGGATAATTCCCCTGAGGAACAAAGTAAATGTGGCCCCACAGAACATCATAGGGTTTTGCAGGCTCTTTCCAACCAAGTAGGCCGTTACCAATGGAAAAAAGCTGTTCCTGTCCTGTTGGCGCCTGAACGAAAAGCTTTAACAGAGGAGCCCCTTTTGAATTGAAGCTGTCGAGTATTATGGAATGCACACCTTCGGCCAGATGGACATAACCATCCTTGGATGCGGCTTGGTGAATCCCATCATTTTCGATTATGGTCTTATCGTCAATGTTCAGCCTTACCCCATCTTTTGACTCAACTCTCCAACGGAAAAGACCTTCCCCCGAAACAAGAAATGTCCCCATGAAGCGTAAGCCAGTATCATCCACCTTTTCCGGGAGACCTGATGGCTCATTTTCTCCTTTGGCCGGATCGAGATCAACTCGGTCCGTTGCAAGGACTTTAAATGGTTTAAAAGCGCTAAAATCCGGTAGGGCGGCTATGTTATCCGGTAACTTGAATATGCCTACATTGAAAACTGATCTTGTAGTGGCAGGCTGTTGGTTTGAAGCTCCCTGACTTTGTGGAGCGGTTGATACGGAATGTTGTTCAACTCCAACTGATGGTTTGGTTTGAGATTGATCAGGACCCTTAAAAGGGACAGCCCTTTCTGGTCCTGGCGTATTATGGCGTGTGGGACCTGATATGCCTGGACCTTGTCCTTGTTTAATCTGAGGCCCCTTTTTAAAGGCTTGAGGTTCCTGTGTGGGGACTTTTGACCCGGAAGTATCAACTGGTCCTTCATCAGATGTGATGGCCGGTTGTTCACTAGGAGTTTGTGCGCTTTTCTCGGCGCCTCCAGGCGGATTTAGCTGCGCTCCGGCATTTGATGGTTGGTTATTCGGGCCAGATTCAACCTGGAAAGATTCGATCTGGTCAGGAGGAAAATTCAAAGGGACCTTTTGGGTCGGTCCGCTCTTCTTTTTTATTACCAGATAATCCTCGGCAAAGCCGACGCTGGCCGTCAAAAAAAAGATGAGCATTAATAACGTTAAAATAGTTCGAAAAGTTGATAACTTCATCTGTCCACCTCATGTCGTCAAAACAGGAGCGCAAAACTAAAGAACAAGTTTAAAGAAAAAAGCTTCGATGATCAAATTTTTAGACTCAAATCATAAGACCTCATGAATATTGAGCAGTTCCAAATTCGAAACAAAGGGTTTGCAGGGCTACAAAAATATGGTCATGGGACCACGAAGCATTACCATTGAAGCATCTTCATGCGCTTGTGCAAACTCCCGGATGTTCCTCTGGCTGTGCAATCTCTATGCCCGGATCAGGAGATTCAACAGGGATCGAATCCTTTTCTTCTATAATCTCCACTTCTGTCCAGGAACTCGGGTAACGTTCCACGAACCGAACCTGAAACGGCAGATACTTTAGATTTGTTATATCCTTTGTTAGAGTTTCCGATGTTCCCAGTCCAATCAATTCACGAGGTCCCTCAGGGGTGACTGACTCGGAGATTGCCTCGGCGGAAAAATAGCGAACATTAAACGCGCCTTCCCTCAAGGCTTCAAATTCCTTGCCATTGGTCTTTTTCCCTCTGGTCCCATTTACAGAATTGATATCGAAGTCACCCTTGGCCTCTACAAAAACCAGGTTCGATTTGAAACGATAGACCGCCATTAAAGCTTGCCCCTGATCGAGAAAGCTCTTACCAAAGAGAATTATTAAAGTGTTCAGAAGAATGTCTACTAAGGCGGTAAACATGTAGATGCGAAAAAAGTCATCATACGCTACCGAAAAACTTGGGTATTGCATCAAAATCAGTTGCAGAAAGCCTACCAGACACATTACCGATCCGAGCATTAAACTTAACAAAGCTGCGAACCTATTGGACGTCTTTACGTATTCTGGAAAACTCTCAATAAGGGAACCAATAGTGGTTTCACCATCTGAGGCCTTTGATGCCCTTGACCTCATAACTCGATTTGGTAAGCCCCTATGGGAAAATATTTTCGACCCTTCTTCAATAATAGAGAAAAATAAAGTTGGATGGCCCTTGCCTTCGACGATCATTGAATCCATTTCCCTAGAGGCTTCAGGTCTTTTTAAAGGAATAAGCAGTAGCGAAATGAACATCTTTAAAATGCACACAACCAACAATAACTTGTAGAAAGGATATGGTGAAGGGAGTAAGTAATTTGCTCCTAATCCTAGGGATGCTAGATAGTTTGGAGCTGATTGCAATATTTTGAAAAAGAAGTGGATGACAATACCTACCGCGATCGCTTTCCAAATGAATTTCATATTCCATTTGATGATATGACCCGGTATTTGGGAAATATATCTTGCATTAGACCAGACTCTTCCGAGTACATAAAAAATCATCGAAGGGGCCGAATCATAAGCTGTAATCTTGCCTTCCCGTAACCCTTCGGTAACCTCATTCAATCTGTAAAATTCTCTCGGGTCCTGGAAAGTCAATTTGATCTTAAAGATCCGTTTAAGTCCGCCAAAAAACCAGTTCAAGCCCACTATTACAGCAGCGCAGGCGGCCACAGTCGTAATAAACACGCCAAACATGAACGGGACGTAATTTAGGAGGAATTCGTTTAGCTGCTCAGGGAGCCTAAGAGGAAAAAATTCCTTCAATTCATACAACCTAGTAGCTGCGCCCAGAGTAATAAACGCTCCTAATGCTGCGACCACTATGCCATACAGCAGTGTATGATTAGGAATTTTGACGGAAGCGCTAGGCCTTCTTAATTTTAACGAGAACATAAATTACCCCATCGTAAAAGCTAAGAAAATCTAGTAACAAAGATAATATATCATGTCAAATGAAAATGATATAACTAGAGTCTAATGTTATGTATTATATTTCAAGGGTGAGTGTAATTATTGATTAATTTAAATTAAAAATATGAGGTCGCAACTGAACAATAAAACAAGGCAGTGGGTTTTCTCAACGGTTACATGCGGGATTTGCTAGGTTTAAGCTTTGGATACCTTGATTCTCACTGGAAACTGACTGGAAAATTCCCCAGGGTTTATTCCAGCGGATCTTGGCTTGTCTTCCTGAGATTTCAATTCGTCGATTATATTCACTGAGGCGCCGGATCCCTTATAACCGAATCCCTTCGCGATAGCGACTACCCCAGGTCTTATGCCGGGCGACACCTGCGCTTTGATACGGGCTGAAAAGTTACCATCGAACGTCTGGATAAAAAGATCATCTCCCTGTTTAATCTTTCGTTCAGACGCGTCTATTGAGTTGATCACCAGTTTGTTTTCAGGAAGTATTTCCAGGAGCCAAGAATTCACACCGGATCCGGGAGATCGATGGAACGGCAAAGTATAGGTTACCAGTATTAGGTCTTTTGGGTCGTTTTGGTTCGGCTGTGGGCTGATAGACCATGTCTCTTGATTTTTTGTTTTAACAGCCTTGGGTTGAATAGAAACTACATTTACTTCGGAAGATGGAAAAATCCCACCCCGTTCTCTGATCTTGTCAACCTGATGTCTAGAAACTTGACCAAGGCCAGCGTATTGATGGTCAATATAATTAGCAGCGCTTGAAAAGACCTTTTCATAAAACTGCCACGAATTTAGTCGCTTACCATTTTTATCAGGCAAAAACTCGTCTAGTCCCACAGACGCTCCAAGCTGGATAAGGATATCTTCCATAACCAGATTGTCCGGTAAAAGTGGGAAATAAAGTCCGGATTGAGGATCAAGCCCCCCCACAACCGGGGATCTGACACCAAACCCTGGTTTCGCACAAGATGGGGGCAAGGAGCATATATCCCATCTCTCAAGGTAGCTGGTATCTGGTAGGATATAGTCTGCGAAAGCAGCGGATTCTGTAATAGTTCGATCTATTGCTACAAATAATGGATTCGCCTTTTTGTCGGATAGAATCTTGGCAACCTTTGGAGGCCCATAATATACGGGATCCGCCTCCCACATAATTAGGCCACGATTCTCTGGGAGTAAAGGAGCGGGCTCGAACTTTGGAGCTTTTTGTCCGAGGACTGAGACTCTCAAATGTTTTAGGATGTCCTCATTAAAGCTCAGTAACCCACCTGAACCCGGCGCTGACCCAACCATTAAATTCAATGTCAGAATTAATCGTGCGGTCTGTTCTCCATTGGGCTGAGCCAGAATACCGCTCCCACAAATGGCAGCGCACTTTGGGCCTGCATTTGCCATCATTCCAGCTATCTTCAAAACCATTTGCGACTTGACGCCGCAACGAGATGCCAATTCTTCGAAAGAATACTTTTCAGTAATTTTTTCCAATTCGCCGTCACGTTGCTTCAAAGCGTCGCCATGTTTTTCGAATAAAGCCTTTGCGATAGCCAATGCAAACATGTCATCGGTCCCCGGAACGATTGGTATCCAATGATCAGCTTTTGAGGAAGAAGTCGAAACTCTGGGATCAACAACAACCCAGGACATGCACGGTGATTTCAACCTTGCGTCGGCAATTTGACGGGCGATTGACACTAACGGTCGCCCGGAATCCAACGGAGTTGAGCCAAAGTCGAGCAAGAACGCTACATTCTGATAATCAGCATCTAAAGGTCCGTATCCGGTTCCGAAGATTGATTCAACTGTTTGACGTTCTTTAGCCTCTAACAAGATTTCATTAGTGCGCGCAAAAGAAGCTCCAGGAAATACGGAAACGAATTTTTCCAAGAAAAGAAGGGCCCCCCAATCAATTCGACCAGCTAATAAGGTCAGGCCTTCTCCTGAAGACTTGACTGTCTTCAGACCCTCGACATTACCTTCTCCAAAAAGATTCCCACCCTGGCTGATTTCATCAATAACCTGCGCCCATGAAACAGCTTTCCATTTTCTGGACCCTCTTGGGCCAATACGTTTAAGGGGTTTGAGAATTCTGAAAGGATCATAAAGTGTCTGAATGCCGCTTGAACCTATGGCGCAAACGGAAGCCCCGATCTTAGCCGCTTTGTCCAATGGGACGTCAAAGGCCAATGGGTCGCTTTTGGAAACAGGGTGGTAAGGGTTCCCACCAATTTTTGCGAGAACTCCCTGAACTATTCTGCAACTGATGCCACAATTCCCGGAACATAGTGAGCAAACAGAATATCTAGTATCCACGCCCAACGTAGTCTCAATAGCATCGACTGAAGGCGCTCCTTTTATATATTCCGGGACCCCTGTTTCCTTATCGAAAAGGGAACAACCTGCAAACAGCGATGCTCCTCCCATCAAGGAAGCGATTCTTATGAAATCTCTACGAGTAATTTTTGGCATAATAACTTACAGAGCGGCCTCTAACTCAAGGGGATGTCAAAACCGATGAAAACAACTGAATAACGCATCAGAAAAACGCCACAAATTATCAATATTGACGCTAATGATAACCACATCCTGTTCTTACCAGTTCTAGGATAGACAAGAATTCCTAGGGGCACGAGCATTCCTGCAAAAATTTCTCCCCATAAATAAAATCTTTCATGGAGCGCCAACAATATTGAGGCATGCCCATCCGCGTTTGATACAAGAAGCGTCAACCAGAAACTCCCTGTCCAAAAAAGGTCCATAAGCAATATTCCTATCATCATTAGCCGTAAACTTTTGTACAAATCCAAATCCAGTTTTTCGGCGCGAAATCGATCCATTATTAGTGCTACAATAACCAGAAGCGCTATTCCGGATAAAAGGGCCGATGTGAGAAAAAAACCAGGCATTAAAGCGGAATGCCACCATGCTCTCGCCCTCACCAACGCAAATGCGAATCCAGTATATGCGTGGACAAAAATAGCCAGCGGTACAGTCATAGTCCCTAGAATTTTGGTAACACGATCATTTTTCACAAAAATGAAATAGATATAGACAAGATTCGCGATTGGATACAGGGTCAGCAGCCAAGATCCGTATGATAGGGCTGATGTAGGATTGAAATATTCTGGAACCAATGTGTGCCAAAAGTGCAACGGCTGTTGTAAATCGAATATTAAACAGGCCGGGGCTAGTAAAAGCAGAACAAAAGAAATAATTGCGGCAGGAAGAGCCATTGGCTTGAAACGTTTGATACCGAAAACCGTTGAGAGGGTTGAGAGAATGAACGAACCGGCGCTCAATCCTGTAAAATAGAAGTAAAGCGGAATAAAAACTTTCCAGGGAACTTCGTGAGGCACATTGTAAAGAACAGTAACTTCCATTTGCTATTTCTATTCCTGATTCTTCCAATAGGATGCGGTTGGGCTGGGTATACTTTTCTTGTAATCGACAATGGCTTCTTCAAAATCTTCCGAGAACAAGATTCTTCCCTGTAGGGAATGCTCCGCTTGAATGTAATAAACCTTTGGTCTGGTCCCGAGTTCGGATTTAATTACGGATGTAGGAGTAGTGGCCAAGACACGGCATATTTCAGACGAAGGGTCATCGATGTCTCCAAATATTAATGCTCGTGAAAGGCACGCATCAACACACGCCGGATTCAAGCCGTTTTCAATGCGCGTGGCGCAGAAATCACATTTATCGGCTGTATGTCTAATCGGATTAAAAAATCTGGCGTCGTAGGGACAGGCTGCGATACACATACCACAGCCAATGCATTTGCCGAAGTACATCACTACAATACCATCTTCTGGTCTCCTGACAGTAGCTTGAACGGGACAAACCTGAACGCAGGGTGGCGAATCACACTGGTTGCAAAGTCGTCGTAAAAACATATTGCTGACATCAGGGAAAAATCCCTTTTGAATTCCTTTGACCCATGATCGCCAGTAGCCCAAAGGGACGTTATTTTCACTTTTGCAAGCCACAGTACAACTATGGCAACCGATGCAGCGTCTCTGGTCTATAACCATCCCCCAGCGTTTGGGTGTGGTATCAGCCTTTGCAAGGGGACTCGCTTCCTGTTGAGAAATGTTTTGAGTTTCAGTTTGATTCATTTAGTTTTATGGCAACCGAGACATTCAAATCTACTGAAAGATTCCTTGCCGTCATGACAGGAGCCAGTTGCGCATGTAGCGCATGCTCTGGGGACTTCGTAATCCACTCTTGCCTTTTCGTCCTCCGCTATGGTTCCAGGTACGAAGAGAGTTGAAGCCCTTTTCCCAATATGAACCTTGATCGGAGGAGAATCCTTTAAGGCCCTTAATACAAACGTGCCATAATGTTGGGAGGCGAACAAACCTTCATGGCAAGTTTTACAATCTTTGTATTTTCCGTTCTTAAACCACATGTGGGCATAATGACGGAAAACGACCGGACCCGGCGATCCCTGAGCGGCAAACGAAACGTTTCCTCCTCCAAAAACACTCGACAGCGTCAATATTGCGAACAATGCCCCGAACGCTATCAGCAAAGCCAATATGATTCCGCAAATGAGGGCCTGCCGTCTCCAATAAGGGGTCGGGTCCTTCAGCTTGGCTAAGTAGCTTAAGAAAGCTGAAAGAGGCCCTTGTCCTGTTGATGAATCTGACGCCATGAAATTTTTATCTCAAAGATCCAACATACGTTGTAGTCAACTGTCGCTTTTTAACTTCAAGGTTCGTATAATCCGGTAAAACCATCGGCGAGACTCTATCCGTAACTATGCCGGCGGCTTCAAGCTCTTTGTGATATTGACGGACATGGTCAACACTAAGCTTGCCGATATCGCTTCTTTCCTTCACAAATTTACCGGCGGATTCACCGGCCAAGCGTCCAAACACAGTTATGTCCAGGAGCGAATTGCCCATAAGTCGATTAGCTCCATGAACTCCACCTCCTACCTCACCGGCGACAAAGAAGCCTGGAACGGTTGTATAGCCATCGGATTTGTATTCCAGACCACCATTTTGATAGTGAAGCGTTGGATAAATTAACATCGGGAGTTTAGAAATATCTATCCCGTAACGTTTGAAGAGGATGAACTTGGCTGGAAATTCTCGTTCAACGGTACCAGTGCCTTCCAACATGTCTATCATAGGAGAATCCAGCCAAACTCCAAATTTCCCTTTTTGACCTGGGACAGGGATCCCTTTCCCAACCTTTTCACATTCACGAATGATGCTGGACGATTCAATGTCACGAGGTTCGCGTTCAAAAACGAATTGTTCCCCATCAATGTTGACAAGATTTGCCCCAGCGCCGCGAACTTTTTCAGTAATCAGCAATCCTTCAGACTGTTCCGGGAATACCGCTCCAGTGGGATGGTATTGAGTCGCGTGAAGGAATCTTACTTTGATGCCCATACGATATCCTATAACCAGGCCATCACCTGTGGCGCCGTAGTGATTAGTCGTCATGAATTTCTGCATGTGAAGACGGCCCGATCCACCTGTCGCCATTACGATCGCTTTTGCCTTGACTAGAAAATATTCTTCCGTCTCTAGATTATAAAGTACAGCGCCGGAACAAAAACCTTTTTCATCGAGTAGCAACTCAACTGCTGGCGCAAACTCAAGAACTCCGATATTCTTGATTCTGTTTCTGGCTTCATCCCTGAGAGTCCTCATGATTTCCGCGCCAGTCATGTCCCCTGCATAATGCATTCTTTTTCTGCATGTCCCAGCTCCATGAAGTGTGAACATTTTCCCGTCTGGCCATTTGTTAAACATGCAACCGAGGCTTTCAAGCCAACCTATCGCTTTTGGAGCTTCTGAAACCATGGTCTTTACAAGAAACGGATCATTTTCGAAGTGACCACCACCCATCACGTCCAAATAGTGATAATAGGGTGAGTCCTTCCAACTCTTAGTCGCCGCCTGGATACCGCCTTCAGCCATCATGGTGTTTGCGTCGCCATGTCGCAACTTAGTCGCTATGATTACTTTGGCCCCAGCTTCCTCGGCTATTAGCGCCGCAGCGGTCCCAGCTCCACCTCCGCCAATCACCAACACATCGGTTTCATAGTGGACTTCGTTTAAATTAATTTTATCTGGATCAATACGGCTCTTAGCTTCAAATTGATCAGCTATTTCCTGGGCTACTGTATAGCCTTTACTAGGACCGACCTTGAGTTCACGAAGAGCCCCGGCCCTATAATCAGGATGATATTTCTCAAGTCTAATTTTTCTCTGATCTAGCGTAAGGGCCGGAAATTCCTCGCCGGCTTTCTTACGAGCTACACGGATTTGTCTTGTTTTTTCAACTTGTTTTATAAGTTCCAGTAAATCAGGGGTATATCCCATATTCGCCTCCACCCAAAAGGCTGCGTGTTTCAAGAATTAATAGCTAACGTTAAATACGATCTTAGGGTTCCTCACAAATAATCCTTTTTATCCGGGGTCCATTCTTCTGGAGCGTTGTGAGGCTCCATCTGGCGTTCTACATATAGTTTCCTAAGTGTTTCAATGTCAGAATTGACCAATTTGTTCAATGGCTCTTCATAACGACCCGTATTGATCCGTTCAATCATTTCTCTGACATGTTCCGCCCGAGGTTTAATATGCTTACCCGTGATTCTACGGCACATTATTGCGATGTTATACTGACCTAACTCTGCAGGACACCGTGCTGCGCAAATACCGCACATGACACATGACATAGAGATTTCAGCAGCCTGTTCAATATCACCGCGAAGCGCCGCTGAAATATATTCCATCACTGGTATTTCCATAGGACACGACTTTGTACAGGTATTGCATCCCATACATTTGGCCAATTCAGGGTAATATTTAAGGACAGTTTGTGCGTCAGGCTTTAGATCATCAAGATCGTAAATGGCCCGGTTGGCTGGAAAGAAAGGAATCATCGTAAGGTACATGTTCGGCTGAACCACCGTCTGACATGCCAAGCCAACGTTTATCTTGGCGGTTCCCGGTAACCTGTAGACCGTCGCGCACGCTCCACAGATACCACCTCGACAACCGCAACCTCTTATCAATTGGTAACCGGCGTATTCAAAGGCCTTTTGAATTGTCAAAGTACTGGGCACATCATATTGTTTGCCCATTATAAAAATTGGTATCAAATCGGTTCGAACAGAAGCGTCATTTAAGGTTCCTATCTGTTCTGTCGACTGTTGAGCGACCGCAGGCATCTTCTAAATCCTTTCTCAATATTTACACTGAACTCATGTTACATCAACGAGCGATAAAAACACCTATCACAATTCCGATTATCAGGGCGATCAAACCCATAAAATAATTATCAAGCGCCGTGATTTTTGGCGCCGGTTGAATTGTTTCAGGTACCACCTCGTCAACAATGTAATCCTTGTATGCGGTATCCACCTGAGGGCAGGCCAATACACAAGAGTAACATTGTTCACAATCCTCACCTACACACGATTCTAGGGCGAAAGAAGTCCGCTGGGCTGTTTTGTCAAAGCGTTTCGGGTCCTTTCGCAATACCGGACAGGAATCAATGCAATTACCGCAGGCCAGACACGCTTTGTCCCCAGTAACATCAGAGTCCGGATCAGGTATGAAAAGCCTGTGATATGGCTCCACGCCCTTTGAAAGCAACCTAAAACGGGCCACGGGAGGTTC
>JACWAG010000445.1 GCA_014874425.1 Syntrophaceae bacterium
CCAGAGCAATGTCATTGACATGTCATTGACTGGTTTAATTTTTGTCGGAAACTCTTGATCAAAGCTTTATTCTCTGATAAATCTGAAAAGATGTGCAAAACATATTTGTTTTCAAATTCTATAGTTTAGAATCTATTAGTTCCCATTTAGAAGGGAGAATTGTGGATGGAAATTAAAAGAATTGGCGTAATAGGCGCTGGGCTTATGGGCGGTGGTATTGCTCAAGTAGCCGCCCAGAGCGGCTTCCAGGTAAATCTTATGGATGTCGAGGAGAGATTCCTTACCAAAGGCATTGCTGCGATTGAAAAAAACCTTAAACGTCAGGTGGACAAAGGTATTATTAAAGCTGATGAATCCGCCGCTATTCGCGGCCGTATTACCACGTGCCTCAGCCTGGCTGAATTGGCGCAAAACGTGGACATGACAATTGAAGCGGTTATAGAGAACCTCGATCTGAAAAAGAAGGTCTACAGGGAACTCGATACTATTGCAGCTCCTAATGTAATTTTTGCATCAAACACTTCCGCGTTGAGCATAACAGAGATGGCTGGCGCAACAAACAGACCTGACAAATTTATTGGCATGCATTTCTTTAACCCTGTTCCTGTAATGAAACTCGTTGAACTTATAAGAGGTTATGGGACATCGGATGAGACAGTCAAGATAACAAAAGACGTCGCAAATAAAATGCGGAAGACCGCCATCGAGGTTTTGGAAGCTCCGGGATTCGTAGTCAACAGGATCCTTGTCCCAATGGTTATCGAAGCGATTTATGTGCTTCAGGAAGGACTGGCGAGCGCGGCTGAAATTGATGAGGGCATGAAGTTGGGAGCCAACCATCCTATGGGACCTTTGGCGCTTGCTGATCTGGTTGGTTTGGATACCTTACTCAGTGTTCAGCAACACCTTTATGAAGAATTCGGAGACCCAAAATACAGACCACCGGTATTACTAAAGAAAATGGTACGAGCAGGCCGACTGGGTAGAAAAAGCGGCAAGGGATTTTACGATTATTCATAATTGAGAAAAGTCATTCTTGGAGGACGACATGGAAGAAATGGATCGCTTCGGACTTACCGAAGAAGAACAGATGCTTCAGGACATGGTACGGCGGCTGGCTAAAGAGAAAGTGGCTCCTACCGCTGAAGAACGAGATAAAAAGGGCGATTATCCACGTGACATGCTGGAACTCATGAAAGAAAACGGGCTTATGGGTGTAGACTTTCCGGAAGCCTATGGCGGCATGGAAGCAGGGATGCTGGCCCATTGTATAGTCGTTGAAGAACTTGCGAAGGCCGACGCTTCGGTGGCGCTAATCCCATCAGTCCAGGAGCTTGGTAGTCTTCCGATCATTCTTGCCGGGAATCACCAACAAAAGGAAAAATATCTCACTCCTCTTTCGTCTGGGGAGACAACCGCCGCTTTTGGCCTTACCGAGTCCAAGGGGGGTTCCGATGTGGCGGCTCTGAAAACACGCGCAGTTAAAAAGGGTGACAAATACATCTTAAATGGCTCCAAAATGTGGATCACCAATGGTGGTATCGCTGACACATTCAGCGTCTACGCGATCACAGACCCCGATGTGCCTTCTTACAAAGGGGCTAGTGTTTTTATCGTTGAGAAAGGCTGGCCCGGGTTCTCGATTGGAAAGAAAGAAAGCAAACTGGGGATCCGCTCTTCAGACACCAGAGAACTGGTCTTTGAAGATGTCGAAGTCCCTGTCGAAAACCTCTTGGGTGAGGAAGGTATGGGTTTCCATATCATGATGAAAACCCTCGACTTCAGTCGGCCTTCGGTAGCGGCTCAGGCGTTGGGTATAGCCACGGGCGCTTTTGAATACGCCACTCAATACGCCAAAGAACGGGTCGCATTCGGAAAACCGATCATCAAACATCAAGCTATCGCTTTCAAACTTGCGGATATGGCGATGAAGACCACGGCGGCGAGAATGCTCCTCTGGAAAACCTGTTCGCTGCTGGACAAGGTCTCGAAAGACCTGTCCAAGATTCCACCAGAAACAATCAGACACTCATCCATGTCAAAGGCCTTTTGCTCTGATGTGGCCATGTGGACCACAGTGGAAGCCGTTCAAGTCCTTGGCGGTTTTGGATACAGCACCGAATATCCCGTTGAGCGTATGATGCGAGACGCCAAGATTACTCAAATCTATGAGGGCACAAACGAAATTCAGCGCCTTGTTATTGCCGGCACTCTCTAAACCGGATTAAAGGGCCCTTTTGCCGATTAAATTAGGAACGTTACCGGCAAACAACCAAAGCCTTACCCGGACATCATTGCATAATCGTTGACCACTAAGAGGTGTCTTATCGACGCCTCTTCTATTATGGATCTCTCGTAGGTGAACAAATCATGGACGAAATAGTTTTTAAACCGATAGGAATAATACGAAACGGCTTCAAAGATATTGAAGGAATGCCTGTGGGCCAAGAAATCCGATGAAAGGTTCAGGTAGAAATCTAGATAGTTTTATCTGAGACTTCAGTAAAAGAAGGATTGAATGCCGTGAAGGAGAAATGCGGTTAAGATTATAGCCACTACAAGATGTGGTAAGACCTCCGTAAATCTCCTGGTTGTCAGTTTGGCGTTTTTCCCTCTGCTTAATCGGTAACTGATAACAATTGTGCCTAGAGCGCCTATGAAAACTAGTACCTGTTGAGCGAACAACGTCCATGAAGGCGGAACGGTTATGACCATCCTTTCAAAAATGCTGAAGTGGAATGTCTGCCACAAAACTATCGGAAAATAAACCCCCATATTAATCAAGTAATAAAGATGATACGCCATAAATCCTGTCATGACTAAAGGAAGTAAAGCAAGCCCGTAACGCGCGAAATTTTCTTTTGTAGTTTCTCCTGAGACTTGTGAAGAGACGGTGGCGGCAACAAAGGTAAGCGCATTGGCGCAAAGAATAGCCAATGTGAAAAATAACGTGAAAACAATTATGTCCGGCCAATCAAAAAACAAATGATAAAAGCGATCATATATGGCGCCGGTTTCGAGTAATTCGCTCATCAGGCCACCATACATGCTAATGACCAGAAATGAGGTAACGGCGCCTACCTGACGCATTTCCCAGATTTCTCGACCTGGTATGCGAAGATTAAGGTTCATCGCTCCATGAGGGCAATTCTTAACGCAATTCCCGCAGAGTTTACAAAAACGGTTACTTCTCAACGAAGGAGCCATTTGGCCGAAAGGACAGCCTTCATGGGATTGTGTCCCGACGAAACACTCGTTGGAGGAGCACTGACTGGCGCACACGTTTCGATCAGCTCTAAGTTCAAACGGTGAAACCTTGGCTAGAACCCCCATCATTCCACCCAGAGGACACAGGTATCTGCACCATGATTGTCGTTCAAAAACAACAGAAAAAACCACCGAGAAAAGCGTAATGCTAATTAATAAAAGACCGGTATTGAAAGGGGAAGATCGAATATCTGTCGCAATTTCCAACCAAATGATGAACATGGCGGACGCCGCAATAATCAAGTCACTTTTTTGTTTTAGAAAAGGAGGAAACGGAATATCGAAAGAAATTAATTTCTTGGCCAGATGACCAATTGCCCCCATAGGACACAATGAACACCAGAACCTGGCCCAGATGAAAGCCCCGAATATCATGGTAGGCCAGCCGATGGCCCAACTAAATAACGCTCCGACGTTAGATGATGGATTCACTGGGCCAAGGAATAATAGTACGAGAAGTATAAAAAAGAAAGGGGCTGCTGCGCTCTGAAATATGGCCGGAAATAAAGGACTCCTTACTGCTCGCAATATCGTAGGTGAACTTAATAAATTTATCTTGCCGTCAGCTTCAATACGTCTGAGGTCAAAATATATATCTTGGGGTCTCAGAATCCCATCAGCGGAGATCATTACCGCTCTTTTGAGAGTGGTTGCAAGCTCCCTGTCATTACCAGGCCAGGAATAACCTACCAGGGTCTTAATGGTCTCCTTCGGTAGCTTGGTGATTTCTTTGTGAAGTTCCTGACCATATTTACTAACATAATGCTGGACAAGTGTCGGGATTTCTTTCCTTCTTTGGCGCAACGGCGGCACGTGTATAGAATGTTCGAGCATCCAGTGAAGCAAAGGATGTTTCTCTGCCGATATCTCGGACGCGTCCAGGTTGGTGGTTCCAATTATTCGAGTGTCACAGTTTTGGTAACCAACTGCGCCAACTTTCTTGAATTTTCCATTCTTGAGGGTAAACAGTAACCGGTTCTGCATGAGCAGAGTCAGATGTTCCATTCCACGAACAAGCAGGGTCCCTTCTTCTGTAAGTTCCAGATACCCCGGCGTTTCAATTCTGGTTTGTCCGCCGCCACGCGTTTCTGAACCGAAGAAAAGCCTCATTTGTTGTTCAGTGGGATCAGCGGTCTCTTCAGGAAGTTCGCAATAGTTCAGGGAGTTATCCTCGGCGGTCATGGGCCTCAATAGATCCATAAAGAGGAAAACTCGTTGGTGGTGCGGAGACATCTTGTACATGGCATGAGCAAGAAATTCTTTCCCCACGCCGGTTTCGCCGGTAATCAGAACCGGCCAAACTGACCCTGCCAACTCCTCTAGCTGATGGCCCACGCGTTTCCTGACTGTTTCTCCTACAAAATAGTCGGGAAAGAGATGGTCTTCACGACTGATAATATTCTGAAGGGCCCTTTTTTTGCGGGTGTTTTTGTAGACGTTCTGATCAAGCCTGATGACTTTACGAGCAAGGTTCTTTAACACTGAGATCATGAAATCTGGATTAGATTTCAAAATGCTTTCAAAGCCAGCAGCGGGGATTTCAAGGACGGTGGAGTTCTCCTCTGCAATAACTTCAGAATTAGTGGGGGTTGGGATGCCAGTGAGAAAGCTGATTTCACCTATAAGGTCACCGGTGGAAAGCCTGTCAACAGGTATGTCAGGACCACCTTGTTCGTGAACAAGAATCTGGGCTCTGCCGGAAACCAAGAAACGGACATTGTCCCCCAAATCCCCCGCCGAAACTATGCAATCCCCCCTAGCAAAGTCGCGTAGGAATCCCATCTCCAATAGCGCAGAGCGAACTGGTTCTGGATATTCCAGAAACGGGTCTTTAAGACCTCTAGAAGTGAAGTTGTCGGCTATTGATTCTTGCATTTAGCTACTGAATCTAAATTTTTGACCAGTTTTCAACAAACCCATCTTGGGAATACAACTAATGGATGTTACAAAACCATATTATCAAAACCGTCCAAGAGTTTTCATAATCGTTTTACAGAGGTTTCAATCTTGATACCGTACTTTTCTATTTTGGCAAGTAAGGTTGGCCTCGAGAGTCCCAGTAACTTGGCCGCCTGAGATCGGTTCCCGGATGTCAAGGATAAGGCCTCTGCCAAAAGTATCCTTGAGAATTCGTCGACCATGGCGTTAAAAACATTTTCTCCTTTTCGGCTGAGCCCAACTTTTATCCATTCCTGAATAGAATCTGGTTGAAATTGTTCCGATGTTTCTCTTGTATCGGTTTCCATCACTATAGCTTCTGATATTTCCTCAGAACTTATTGGAGCGCCTCGACTAAATATCAGGGCTTTTTGAATTGTGTTGGCCAGTTCTCTCACATTGCCAGGCCATGAATAAGATTCCAGGACGGCCTTGGCTTCCTCTGAAATTCCGGGGCAATCAACCCCCATTTCACGAGAAAACCTTTTCAGGAAATGTTCTGCAAGTATCGCAGTATCGCCTGTCCTCTCCCGTAAAGGCGGGAGAAACATGGTAACAACCTTAAGCCTGTAATATAGATCTTCACGGAAACGGCCTTCGGTCAAAGCGGCTTCAAGATCACGGTTCGTGGCCGCTATGACTCTAACATCAACAGGAATCGGTGAACGGCCTCCCAAGCGCTCTATACTCTTTTCTTGGAGGAGTCTCAGGATCTTTGCCTGTATACTAAACGGCATGTCCCCTATTTCATCGAGCAATACCGTCCCTCCATCAGCCTGTTCGATCTTGCCAATACGCCTGTTTGCCGCTCCGGTGAAAGCTCCTTTTTCGTATCCGAACAACTCACTCTCTAAAAGCGTTTCAGGGATGGCTACACAGTTTATGACGAGAAAAGGCTTATTGGAACGCTCGCTGTGCTGATAAATCGCCCTAGCGACCAGTTCTTTTCCTGTGCCGGATTCGCCACGGATAAGAATTGTGGCCGCTGTAGAGGCTACCCGGCCTATTTGCTTGTAAACCTCCTGCATTGACTTGCTACGTCCGAAGATTACTTCCGTGGAATCCCCATCAGAAGCTGGATCGATTTCCACTCTTGAACGCATAAATCGTGACGCTTCAAGGGCTTTGTCGATATTCAACAGCATCTCGGGTATATCGAAGGGCTTGAGCAAATAATCAAAGGCGCCTAGTTTCGTAGCTTCAATAGCTGTGTCAGTCGTGCCGTACGCCGTCATAATTATGACGGGCAACTTAGAATCCATGTCGTGCATGGCCCTGAACGTTTCCAGACCGTCCATACCAGGTAACCGAACATCCATGACTACTACATCAGGAGGATCAGTCCCTACGATTTCCAGACCGCCCTCTCCAGTCGCGGACATTTGCACCCTGTGCCCTTCTACCGTCAGTATCTTCTCAAAACTTAGGCGCAATTGTGCGTCATCATCGACTATGAGTATTTTTCCCAAGACACATCTCCCGATAAAGGAAGCTTGATTCTGAAAGTAGCCCCTTTGCCTTCAATTGATTCAAGTTCAAGCCAGCCGCCATGTTCTTCAACAATTCGTTGAGCAATACTCAACCCCAACCCTGTCCATTCTTCTTTTGTACTGAAAAAAGGCTGAAACAGCTTTTCTTGTATTGATCGCGGGACACCCGGACCGTTGTCGCTCATCTCGATGATCAATATGGGGCCCTCCTGCTCAAGAATTTGTCTGGTCTCTCGGATAACAACATGACCGCCATTAACCATTGCGTCACAAGCATTGACCATTAAATTAACCAGGACTTCCTTGAGTTGATCAGGATCAGCCTGGATTTCCGGGAGTCGTTTTTCCCTTATTAACTCTACCTTTACGTCGTAGGACTCAAGTCTATGTTTGAGTAGTTGCAACGCCATATCCACAGAATCAGATGGACTGATTTTCTGCATTTTCAACTTTGGCGGCCTTGAGAATTCCAGAAAGTTCCCAACAATTGTGTCAATATGACCAATTTCCTCTGATATTACTTCAAAATCTTCTTTTTGGCTGGTTGAAAGGGCCAATGAGCGTTCCATGGAGAACAGTCTCATTTTAACAGACGTTAATGGATTCCTTACACTATGAGCAACCCCAGCCGCCAGCTTTCCTACAAGGGCCATCTTTTCCGCTTGTTGCAAATGTTCCTGACTCAACTCCAGTTTGGATCGAGTCTGGTCAACATCCTGGATTAGATTTTCAAAGCGGCGGCTTAAGGCCTTAACTTCGTCATTTTCAACACCGAGGTTCTTCTTTTCGTCAGCGTCAATC
>JACWAG010000446.1 GCA_014874425.1 Syntrophaceae bacterium
CAGCAACAACCTGGCTATTCTCCTCAGCAGCAGACTTACGGTCAAAATCCAACCTATCCTCAGCAGCAGGCTTATGGTCAACAAGGATATGGACAGTACCCACAGCAGCAACAGCAACCTTCAGAACAGGTATCTGCGCCGGCTTACGGCTCCGACCCCTCTGTTCAGGCAGCGCAGCAAAAAGCATATGATCGAGCGGTAGCCCGACAAAAGGCGGCAGAATTGGCGGCGCAACAACAGTCCGCCATGCAGGAACTTCAGCAAACGCAACAAATGTATGTGGCCGCGCAACAAAAACTGCGAGAGCAGGAACAAAAACAGAAAGAGTTGCAAAACGAGTATCATAAAAAGGCCGTAGGCGAGGCTTATGAGAGCTTAAGGACCGCCCAGCAAAGATACTACGATCTGATGGGGGTTTCAGGCGAAAACGCAAGACAGGCTCAAGCAGGTCAGACGGCAGTAGCCGCACAGCAGTCGTTGCCGCAACAGCCTACTCAATATCCACAGGCGGCCCAAGCGCAGCAGCCACAGGCTTATCCTCAGAGTGTCCCGGCAGCCAGTTACAGCAATCCTACTATGCCACAGACAAGTTATCCTGGAGGAGCCGCCGGGGTCAACACTGGAGCGGCGCCACCTATGGCGGCCCCGTCAGCTTATCCACCAGGACAGGCTACTCCATTGCAGGTCCAACAACCGCAGCAGCAGGCCCAACAGGAAAGTTCCGGAGGCTTTTGGGGAACCCTAAAAGAGATCTTCTCCCCACCTACTACGGGACCGGTTCCAAATCAGCGTAGCATGTGGGACAGTCAAAAACCGAAGACCCTTGGCGAATAGCCGATCAAGTCAAAAACTCCTTTATAGAACTCCTTTATAGCGAAAACAAAAAGCCGGTGGTCTCAAGCGTGACCACCGGCTTTTTATTATCACCTGGGTTCCAACTTTAGGACTCAGGTTCTATACGTTTGCTGAATCATATCATTCAGATACTTTTCTGGGTTTTGCACAGCTTCTTTAGGAATTACAAATTCATGAGAACCAGTTCGCTCCATTACCAACTTTAGTCCATGGTGGTAATTCTGGAAAATTTTCCGGCATACCATCAACGGTTCTTCCGATCCATGAAGAGCCAGTCGCGCCAGTTCCAGCAATGCGTCTTCCAGGAACCTGATCCTCAAGCCATAAACTCTCAGAAACTCTTCCTCGAATCCCCGTATTTCCTTTTCGACTTTCATATATCTTTTGTACATGGTCTCAGGGGAAACGCCTTTTTCAATGGCTGCGGTCACAATGACTTCCAGCGCTGAACGGCCCAAGATTGATCCGAAACGCTTATAAAATTCGTCGCTCCGCGATTCAAGCTCTTTTAGGGTTTCCTCGCGCTCGCAAGCGTCAATTTCATCAAAGATCTCACATCGGGAAGGATGGTATTCATCGTTCAATATGGTATCTAAAAACGGTCTTGGATTTTCCACCAGTTCCTTTGTTACCGTAAATCTCGTAATCTGAGTAGAAGGGAGAGACCGCTCAAAACCTACCAATACCTTCTCCATCACACTAATAAGCGCCCGTGCGCCCGTTTTTTCGTTATGCGCCTCTCTGGCTATAACTTCCAGAGCGTCGTCCGTAAACCTAATGTCGATTCCATAAGCTTTAAAGTCCTGTTTCTTGGCTGTGACCACTGAGGAATAACGGTTTTTGAGAATCTTGAACAGATCGCCCTCAGATAGGTCCTCCAGAATTGCTGTGACGGGTAACCGCCCGATAAATTCCGACTCAAAGCCGAATTGTATAAGGTCTTCAGCTTTGACCTGACGAAACAGGTCCACCCTGTCATCTTTTTCCTTCAGGGATGCGCCGAAGCCCAGTCCCTTACCGGAAAGTCTCTTGCTTATTATTTCATCCAACCCATTAAACGCTCCTGACACGATGAACAGGATGTCTCTTGTATTTATAGTCCTTTTCAAACGTTTACCGGTTTTCTGAAAATGAGCTGCGGCTTCCATCATGGATACAGGGTCATGAGCGACTTTCAGATCGACTTCCGTTTCTTCCATTGGCTTGAGAAGATTCCTCTGGACCCCGGATCTCGATACATCAATACCGATCAGATTTCCCGATGAAGCTATTTTGTCTATTTCATCTACGTATATGATGCCGTATTTGGCTTTCTCAAGATCACCATCCGCTTCCTGAACAAGGTCTCTGACCAGGTCCTCCACATCTCCGCCGACATATCCTGTTTCGCTGAATTTGGTCGCATCGCCTTTTACAAAGGGCACTCCAATCTTTTTGGCTATCAGCTTAATCAAATAGGTTTTGCCTACCCCGGTAGGGCCGATCAAAATGATATTGTTCTTGATCCTTCCAATTCCTTCTCTATCGTAAGTATCGCCGTGTTCCTGAAAGTATCTGATCCTATTGAAATGGGTACAGATCTTCGTCGCGAGAATTTCTTTGGCGCTATCCTGGCGAATTACGAAACGATCGAGGTATTCGTGGAGTTCCGCGGGTTTCATATCGAAACGAATGTTACCCGGTTTATCTTCTTTGGGGGGTTCATTTCCCTGATCCGTCTCTTCGGCCCCCGGCCAGGGTCCTAGTTGAGTTCCCATTATCCTTATCCGATTACCGTACTTATCGGCCAGGAAATCATTTATCTCTTTTTCGATTTCTTTCGGATCAGGTAGATTCGCCGCTCGTATATCGTCTTTTTGGTCCATTGTCGTCAGCCTTTCCAAATTGTCGTCAGAACAAACCTAGTTGGCCATTTTTAAATTAAGATATATGTAGTCTTGGATCAATAGTCAATTGGGATATTCAAAATATTGTCGAGTATGGATAAGGTATTTCCGGTGTTAAGTTTAGCATCCAGGTCAAGATTAAAAACTTTCCGAAGTCGGTTTCGAAGTTTAGGCTTGTGTTATTAGGAGATACTATATAATATGATCGTGTTTTAGATGGCGTTTATTCTTTGTATCTCAATCATTTGACTATTATGAACTAACTTGGGCTATTATAATTTTCTACAGTAGTCTTTGAATAGGTCACTCCCTGAAATTTGCTGAGACGCAAGGAGATGAGTCATGTCAGACATGTCTGCCTTTCACGTTTCTACCAAGGAGGAGCAAGAAGTTCTCAATCTTTTAGAGGCCTCGTGGAGAGATTTAGCTGAAGAACGAAATAGAGTCGCTGAACTCGAAGACATTAATGAAAAACTTCTTCTTGAAATCTCCCGGCTTGAAGAAACTCAAAAAGCTTTGATCCGAAGCGAGATAAGGTGTTCGACCGTATTGGAAGCGTCCCAAGACTATATATTCATAAAAGACTCGAACCTGCGATACACTGACGTAAATTCCGCTTTACTCGAAATGCTGGGGCAACCACGAGAGATGGCTATTGGAAAAACCTTTGAGGAGATTGATGGGGTAGAGGTTTCCGATGAAGTAATAGATGCAGAAAAACGCGTCTTGAATGGTAATGTCGTAACGAACGAATACAGTTTCTGGATCTCAGGGCGTCGGATCCACGTAAGCGCGATCCGAACGCCCATAAGGAGTTCGTCCGGTCATGTAGTAGGACTTTGTGGAATCGCTAGAGATATTACCGAACTTAAAGAAATCGATAAATGGGTCCCAGCGGGTTTAGAAAGGTATACTTCGCCTGTTTTCAGGAGAGCCCTGGAGCAACTATCCCTAGTGGCCCCATCAGATTGCACTATCTTGCTTCTTGGCGAAAGCGGTGTAGGAAAAGACTATCTTGCCAGATATGTTCATGAGCGCTCAAGCAGGTCGGGGGCTCCTTTTTTCGCTATAAATTGCGCTGCATTAATGCCGTCTTTGGCAGAATCTGAGCTTTTCGGGCATGAAGCTGGGGCGTTCACAGGTGGGAGAGGCAA
The DNA here is from genome assembly GCA_014874425.1 of Syntrophaceae bacterium. GTDB lineage: Bacteria > Desulfobacterota > Desulfomonilia > Desulfomonilales > Desulfomonilaceae > CAJBEZ01. The sequence goes on from JACWAG010000446.1 coordinate 3,896, forward strand.
AAAACGTGGGCTTTTTGAGCTAGCTGAGGGCGGAACTCTGTTGCTAAACGAAATTGGAGAACTTTCGGCGCCCTTGCAAGCAAAACTCCTGTCTTTTCTTGATACCAAGTCGTTCACGCGTGTAGGTGGGGAAAAGGAAGTTATTGTCAACACTCGCATTTTGGCGGCAACCAACAAG
>JACWAG010000447.1 GCA_014874425.1 Syntrophaceae bacterium
ATCTGAGGTTGACTCGGAGGAATCGAATGTGAAGCCTAAGCACCCTACGGATCAGGAGTTTCCAGTGCCGATGAAACCACTGTCAAAAACGATTACACCATGTCGGGCATGCCACGGCCCTGAAAAGGATTTCCCTACCAATTTCAAACGCCGAGAGGACCTTCTTGTCCACACGAACATTAAACTTAACCACGGCGGTGTTCGTCTATGGTGCCTGGATTGCCACAACCCTGAAAACCGAAATTATCTGTTACCTTTGAGTGATGGCAAGCCAATAGATTTCGAACATTCCTATTTACTCTGTGGAAAATGTCATGGAACTAAGTACCGGGATTGGCGTTATGGCATACACGGTAAAAGAACAGGTTTTTGGAATGGAGCGAAGAGTTACTATTTGTGCGTAAGTTGCCATGATCCTCATTCGCCGCGATTTAAGCCATTAGCCCCAATGCCGCCGCCTAAAAAGCCCTGGACGCCGAAAGAACCTCAGGCAAAGAAATAAAGGTCAACTGATCATGAGCAAAGAAGAATTAGAAAAATCAGGCCGGATCAGTGAACTGCAGGACACCCGTGGATCGGGCCCAACTCCGGATGAAGTGGAACAAAAGGAACTAATCGACCGAAGAATGTTCTTTCAAGGGGCCGCGGGTGTCCTGGCGACGATGATGCTTGGGTCTTGCTCATGGCAGGAGTTTTTTCAGAATAATTTCCGAAGAATGACCAAGGGAGAAATTGAACAAACCGTCGAGAGACTAAAAGCCGAGTATAAACAGAAATACGGGAAAGATTTTGTTGTGGGGACAGAAGGCCCAATCGACGCGACCCTCTTCGGGTATGCGCTGGATCTTCAGCGATGCATTGGCTGCCGACGTTGTGTTTATGCATGTGTCGAAGAAAACAACCAGTCACGTGACCCGCAGATTCAGTACATACGAGTGCTCAGATTCAAAGATGGCGAAATGGACCTCGAACATTCCACCATCTATTACGATCCCGAGGAAGTTCCGGAAAAAGGGCACTACTATATTCCGGTTCAATGCCAGCATTGCGCCAATTCTCCGTGTACAAAAGTTTGTCCGGTTCAGGCGACGTGGACCGAGCCGGATGGCATTGTGGTGGTTGATTACAACTGGTGTATCGGATGCCGGTACTGTATGGCCGCTTGCCCATATATGGGCCGATGGTTCAATTTTGCCGAGCCTGTAATCCCTGCGGACAAAGTTAACGTAAATACCCATTACCTTGGAAACAGGCCAAGGATGAGGAATGTAGTTGAGAAATGCACTTTTTGCATTCAAAGAGTTAGAAAGGGTCGATATCCCGCATGTGTCGAGGTTTGCCCGGTCGGCGCCAGAAAATTTGGAAACCTCCTGGATCCGGAAAGTGAAATCAGCCGGATAATCCAGACGAAGCGTGTTTTTCGGTTGAAGTCAGAACTTAATACACAACCCAAATTTTACTATTTCTTCTCGATTTAGGATTTGAGAGGGCGTCATGGGTAGATTTTTCGTTGGGGCCGCACAAAGGATAATCAGAGGAACGCCGCTTTATTACGTATGGGTTGTGTTTCTGCTCATTATGATCGCTATCGGCATAGGCGCTTACGTCAAGCAGATGAGGCTGGGGCTGATCGTAACAGGAATGACCAGTTACGTTTCATGGGGTTTGTATATCGGCAATTTCACGTTTCTGGTCGGGGTGGCCGCTGCGGCTGTTCTTCTTATAATTCCAGCGTATCTCTATGACTTTGGGCCGATAAAGGACATCGTAATCATCGGGGAAGCGCTTGCCGTCAGCGCTCTTTTGATGTGCCTGATGTTTGTCACCGCGGATCTTGGACGGCCGGACAGGGCTTGGCACCTGATACCAGGGCTCGGGATCCTTAACCTTCCCAGGTCCATGCTCGGTTGGGACATTGTTGTCCTAAACGGATATCTCTTCCTTAATTTGTTTATTCCGGGCTACATTCTGTACAAGGCGTACAACGAAAAGCCCGTGAACATGAAGTTTATACTGCCGTTCATTTTACTTTCAATCCCATGGGCGGTCAGCATTCACACAACCACTGCCTTCATTTATAATGGCCTTGCCGCCCGTCCTTTCTGGAACGCTTCTATCCTGGCCCCCAGGTTTCTCGCGTCTGCTTTTTGCTCAGGTCCCGCCATGATAATCCTATTGTTTCAGTTGGTACGGTATTACACAAAATTTCATGTCAAAAACGAGGCTCTGTTCAAAATAGCGGAAATGATAGCGATAGCAATGGCGATTAACCTGTTCCTGCTTGGATCGGAATTCTTCAAGGAGCTTTATTCCGATACCCACCACCTGTCGCCACTTGAATACCTTTATGTTGGGTTACAGGGTAAAGGGCGTCTGGTTCCATGGATCTGGACCGCATTCACGTTCAACATCATAGCGTTTGTCATTTTTCTCATACCATATACAAGAAAACGGTTTGTGACTCTCAATATCGGATGTGTCCTAATTATCATAGGCATCTGGATTGAAAAGGGTATGGGGCTCATAATTCCTGGGTTCATACCGGCTACTCTTGGTGAGGTTTGGGAATACGCTCCTACTTTGATTGAAGTCCTGGTTTCAATCGGTATCTGGTCTATTGGAGCGCTCACGCTTACGGTCATACTCAAGGTAATTATTCCCATTGAATTGGGCGAGTTTACAAGAACTACGAAAATGGCCGCCTGATAGAACCAATTGAAATTGTCAAAGCGCAAGGCAGTGGAGTCATAAATGAGAAGAAACGCAATGAAGATAGTAGGTTATATTGCTTTTTGCGGCACGCTTGTTTTTGTTTCCGCTATAGCCATGGCTCAAGGCAAAACAGACGAGTCTCAAAAAGGCGCATCATATTCCAGCTCAACGCCGTCCACGGACTCTGTGAAGAAACTCAGGCAATTAGGCGTACCAACCAAAGAGATGATTCCGGGTTTGATAAAGGACCTGACCAGTCAGAACGAAGTTGTTCGGCTAGAAGCCGTAGAAACTTTATCCGAACTTGGCAATGAAGCCACATCGGCAATCCCCGCCCTGATAAACATGTTGCATGATAAAGACCCTCTGGTGCGTGAAACAACCGCCCTTGCGCTGGCCGGGTTCGGCGCCAAAGCGGCTCCAGCAGTTCCTGAACTCATAAAATTGCTCGGGGACGAAAACAGAAGAGTCCGGGAAGGCGCTTCTGTTGCGCTCGAAAATATTGGGCAAGACGCGGTCGGTCCACTGATCCAGGTTTTAAAAAAGGGGGAAGGACCTGATGTAGATTTAGCGATTCAGGCCCTTGCGAGGATTGGCAAAGCCTCGGAACAGCCGTTATTGACGGCGTTCGTATCCAAAGATCAGAAAACAGCCCAAGCGGCGACTATGGCTCTAACGATGATGGAAGCAATCCCTGTCGATTCTCTCGTTAAACTGTTGACAGGGGCCGATCCAAAAGTGGCTCAAAGAGCTGGAGAAATTTTGATCGCAATCGGCGCTCCGGCGGTCCCTGCGCTTGTTAAAGCCCTTCGTTCCAGATGATCAAATATCCAGGCCAACACATCGAAACGTTTCCTGATTTGGTATCACTAGTGTCCCAACGTTGAAACAAGATGTTCAGCTAAAGCATTGATTACATACTATAAAAACTACATCATGTCATTAATCGACTTGAAATCTTCCTGTTAAAAAGCCACCTTTGGGGGCTTAGTCGTGTATTCCGGAAAAGTCGTTTTTTCTCAGGTGATGGAGCTTCTTCGTCTCCATATCTTTCGCTAGTGCGTGGATCGCTACGATGGCAACTACAAGGATCTCTCGTATTTTCACCACCATTCCCATTGATTCCGGACAAAGGAATATATGTCTTTTGTTTTTAACAGTAAAAATTGTCCACTGCGAAATTGAAGACTCATTAATAGCGGCTATTGAAATAATTTCAGGCCTAAAAGACGCGCGCCGTTTCGCCAAAGTATCGCCTCTAAAGTGGCAGGGCTGAAAGGCAATTCCCGGATCTTACGGACCTGTTCCGCTACATATCGGATCCCTGGCCAGTCACTCCCAAATAAAAAATGGTCGCGAAACTTCTCCAGATGGGGGAAAATGGAAGGTAGCTGGCTGGGAGGGATCCCTGATATATCAATGTAGGCGTTTTTATGCCTGCGGATCATCCATTCAGCTTCTTTATACCAGAAGGGGCGGCCCCCGTGACACATTACTATTTTCAAACGAGGGAAATCTTCTGCGATTTCATCGAGTAGAAGAGGGTGACCGTACTTTATTCGCGATCCTTTGAATATGAACGTTCCAGTGTGGAACATGACAGGAACGCCATGAGCGGATGCGACCTCGTATACCGGGAACAGCCTAGGGTCGTCTGGATAGCAATGAACATAGGTTGGCAACAGCTTGAGTCCGCGACATCCCAGGACAGAAATAGAGTGTTCGGCTTGAACCGCAGGCTCATTACCGTTGTCAAAAGAAATGGAACCGAAAGGAATGAGCCGGTCAGTTCCCCAACAGAAAGCGGCGGTGAATTCGTTCGTCACAACCCCTGTAGTCTTCGGAGCATACTCCGAGAGGACCACGGCCTTATCCACAGATTGAGAATCCAGGTATTCAATCACAGCCTGGGACGTAACCTTTTCGGCCATATCTCTGGTGTATTCAGGATTCACCTCTGCAAAATACGACATGACCCAAGGTCTCCATTGACGTTTTGTCCCTACGTGAATATGAAAATCTATTACTTCCATGGATCTATTTCTCTCAAATAGAGTCCTTCCCGCAAATGCAAGCATGGACCGATGATTTCCAATAACTGCAAAATCATTTAATTCCTGGATAAAGAAAATCGGATCAGCCATATTTCCATCTGGGTATAATGGTCAAGCATGACTTTGTGAGTCTCGCGGCCGATACCTGACTTTTTGTAGCCTCCAAATGGAGTGTGAGCCGGCAAGTTGTTATAATTATTAACCCACATTCTGCCTGTCTCAATAGCCCTGGCTACTCGTAACGCTCTGTTGATATCTCTAGACCAAACGGCGCCGCCAAGACCGTAATCACTGTCGTTAGCCATAGCCACAACTTCATCCTCAGTTCTGAACTTGATGACAACGGCAACCGGCCGCTAGCGCAGGGGCGATTTTCCAGGCGCCC